>DASSEC010000052.1:0-8703 GCA_035696685.1 Candidatus Limnocylindria bacterium
AGAGGCCACCATCAGCGAGTACGCCGATCCCACGGCCACGGTCTCCGCGCTGCAGGCGCTCGTCAACCTGGACGAGGCGCTGCTCGTCATCGCGGCGGAGACCGGCGACGCCGCGTCGCGGGCAGACATGCGCATCCCCAAGCGAGCGATCCGGGCGCAGATCGGCATTCCGCCGTTCCGCATCACCGGCGCAGTGCACGTCCCGCAGGGCAGCCGCCCGGTCGACGGCCTGCTGAACGCGGGCGATCGCTTCCTGCCCATGACGGAGGTGACCATCGCCTGCGGCGCGTATCCCGAGCTGGGCCGCACCGCGTCGGCCGTTGCCTTCCAGCGGGTGCGTGCCCACCTCATCCTGGTGACCGACGACGAGCGCCCGGACCAGCTGCTGGCCGACGTGCTGGACTCGGCCACCGCCGAGCGCTGGCTGCAGAGGACCCGCGAACCGGATCTCGGCTAACGCGCGCCGCGCGCCGCGCGGACGGGGATGGACTCCGCCATGGCCTCGCCGGCATCGATGACCGCCTGGACGACGCGCCCGACGCGCTGGGCATCCAGCCGCTGCACGCGACCGATGCGGTGTGCCCACCACGGCGCGTTGTCATGGGTGACGACCTCGCCTTCCGGCTCCTCGAGCACGATCACGCTTTCAGGACGTGGAAAGGCGACGGCCGGGACCACCGGGACGCCGGGATCGTCGACTGCGGTCCGCGACCACGCGGACACCGCATCGGCCACCGCATCGGCGTCGAAGCTCGGGTTGGTGCGGCAGGGAATCCAACCGGAGCGCGACCTGGTGTCGTAATCCCAGCCGCGGCCCCGCACGCGATAGCGCCCCCGCCAGTGGCGTTCCACGAGGGCACGCACGCCCGCCGGCCCGACCAGCAGCGCGGCCAGGTCGGCTGGCACGCCCGGCAGGCGGGGCGAGAGAATGAGGACGTAGCTGTCGTCGAAGGCCGGTGCCAGCATCCTCGCCAGCTCAGCGCCGGATGTCCGTCGGGGGCCACCGGCCAGCGCGCGGATCAGCCACGCGAGGCCGATGCCGATGGCCAGCGCGGCGGCGATGCCGAGCGCGGCCACGCCACTCACGCGGTCGCCGGGGAGCAGGCCCATCAGGACGATCGCGACGCCGCCGATGGCAACCATCGCCAGCGACACCGCAACGGCCCAGCGCTGTTCGCCGCTCGTGCCGGCGGGGCGGATCACCCGCATGCGGGCCGCTCCCACGCCATACGCCCCGCTGCTAGGCTCCATGCATGGCCATCCGCAACTCGGTGAGCGCCACCTTCGTGGATCCGGTCGAAGGGGTGGCCGTCGCGGCCACCAGCGGATCCGGTTTTCCGCTGCGGTTCGACACCGCCTCGGCGGAAGAGGGCGGGACGGGTGCCAGTCCCACCGAGACGATCCTGGGCGCGCTGGCTGCCTGCACGGCCATGGACGTGGCCAGCATCCTGCGCAAGAAACGGCAGGCGTTCCGCAGCTACCGGATCGAGGTCACCGGCGACCGGGCCGAGGAGCACCCGCGGGTCTTCACCTCGATCACCGTGGAGCATCAGCTCGCCGGCGCGATCACACCCGAGGCGGTGCGTCGGTCCATCGAGCTGTCGGCCACGTCCTACTGTCCGGTGAGCGCGATGCTGTCGGCATCGGTGCGCATCGAGCATCGCTATCGGATCCAGCGCGACGGCGAGTCGCAGGAAGAGGCGGCGGTGGTGGTCGTCACCGGGCCGGACGCTGATCGGGCAGCGGGGCGCGCGGCCACCGGCTAGGAAGCTGACCGCAGCGCTCGGGGTGCTTCGACGGCGTCCAGCACCGCGGCGCTGAACGCCTCGATGTCGAACGGCTTGGCCACGACCGGCCCGGTCGGCGCGAGCTCGGCGAGCCGCTCGCGGCTGGCGGCCGAGACGAACACGACCGGGATGCCCGGCCAGGCGTTGCGCAGGAGCTCCGTGATGTCGCCGCCGTCCCCATCGGGGAGCATGACGTCCACCACCAGCAGGTGCGGCAGAGCGAGCGCCATGAGATCGCCCAGCTCCACGATCCGGGTGCAGATCACCACGCTGAAGCCGAGATCCCGAAGGATGTCGGCTTCCAGTGCGGCGATGTCCGGATCGTCCTCCAGGACGTACGCGCGCTGCTCTTCCGCATCCGGCTTGATGGCCGGCACGGGGCTTGCGGACGGCTCGCTCATGGGCCGCAGTCTGGTGTGGCCGGCAGGACCGAACAATGACGGAATGGTCCTAGCCGGGGCGCCTCGACAGGCGGGTGCTAGGATGGCGCCCCGCGGGCAGCGGCCGCGAGCTTGAGGTGCGAGTAAGAGCTGATGGCGCGATCCATGTGGCGGGGGGCGATCCAGTTCGGTCTGGTCACGATTCCGGTGAAGCTGTACCTGGCGACCGAGTCAGGTGGCATCGGCTTCAACATGCTCCACAAGAAGGACCTGAGCCGGATCCAGATGAAGATCTACTGCCCGGTCGATGACGAGGTCATCTCCCGCTCGGACACAGTTCGCGGCTACGAGTGGAGCAAGGGCAAGTACGTCGTCGTCACCGAGGAGGATCTCGAGGCAGTCCCGCTGAAGACGGTGCGCTCCATCGAGATCGAGGCGTTCGTCGACGAGCAGGAGGCCGAGGAGAAAGGCGCCCGCTTCGTGAAGCAGGCCTACTACCTGGAGCCCGATGAGATCGGCCGCAAGGCGTTCTACCTCCTGAAGTCAGTGCTCGAGGAGACCGGCAAGGTCGCCATCTGCAAGATCGTCCTGAAGGATCGCGAGCAGCTGGCGGCCCTGAACCCGTTCGACAAGACCATCCTGCTCCAGACCCTGCACTGGCCCGATGAGATCCGATCGCTCGAAGAGCTGAACCTGCCCGAGGACGAAATCGAGATCAAGCCCAGCGAACGCAAGATGGCCGAGCAGCTGGTGGCCAGCATGGGCGGCGACTTCAACCCGGAGCAGGAGCACGATCAGTACCGCGAGGCGCTGATGCAGGTCATCGAGGCCAAGGTCGCGGGCCAGAAGCCGGAGCCGGCCAAGAAGACCGAGCCGACCAAGATCGGCGACCTGATGGCCGCGCTGGAGGCCAGCGTGGCGGCGGCCCGCGAGTCGCGGAGAACTGGCGGCAGCGCCGAGGAGAAGGCGGCCAAGCCGGCCCGCGCCAAGCGCGCGACGACCCGCAAGGCGAAGGCCGCCAGCGAACAGGAGGCGCCGGCGGCGCGACGCCGCAAGACCGCCTGAGGCGGCGTGTCCTCCGAGCAGCTGCCGCTACCCGTCGCGCCACCGCCCGAGGAGCGAGCGCTCCGCCTGCCAGAACGGGTCGTCCCGATGCAGGCCACCCAGGTCGACGCGCCGTTCGACGACGCCGGCTACTTCTTCGAGCCGTGGTGGCCCGGCGTTCGAGCCTTCGCGCTTGCGGAACGCGGTCGCCTGCGCCTGCAGGCCGATGGACTGGCCGATGCCGACGCCACGTTCCCCGAGATCGGGGAGCTGCTGAGCCAGCTGGGTGAAGACGGCGTCGTCCTCGATGGCACGCTGCTGGTCCTGGATGCCGATGGGCGGCCGGACCCGGCGCTGCTCCGCTCCCGGCTCGATGGCGACCTGGCCGCCGGGCGTCCCGCCTACGTGGCCAGCGACCTGCTGTGGGCCGGCGGCGAGCCGGTGACGCGCCGCTCGTTCCGGGTTCGCCGCCGCTGGCTGGAGGCCCTGCTGCAGGCCGGTGATCGGGCCGTGGCGGGCCATGGCTACGTGGGCGACGGGACGCTGGTGGCCGAGGCGCTGGCCAGCCTCGGGATCGACGGCCTGTCGGCGCGGCAGCTGTCGTCGCGGTATCGAGCCGGCCCTGCCGGCGCCGCGTGGCTCAGGGCGCCGATCATCCCTGCCCAGCCGCGCATCCGCCCGACGCTGGCCCTGATCCTGCGCCTGCCGCTGGGCGAGTAGGCCTCAGGGCGCCAGCAGTGGCACCAGCACCCAGGGCCACGGCGCGCTCGGGTGCAGCCGGTTCGCCGCGCCGACCAGTCCGTCGGAGGGATAGGCCCGGAACGTCGCGATGTCATAGATCAGCGAGGGCAGGAAGAACGTTCCGTTGCCCAGGGCGGCGCCACGGGCCACTTCGCCGACCCGCAGGTCGTAGCCGGGGTCCTCGCCGTAATGGCTGGCGAGCAGTGCCCCCACCTCCCAGGCGGTGGGCGACTCGGGCGTGGCCTGGATCGCTCGCTGTGCTTCCGCCTCGGCCTGGGTACGATCTCCGGCCATTGCGTATGCGAGGGCGAGGACCACGCTGCTGGCGTAGTCGTCCGGATTGACCCGCCCTTCGGTCACGCGCCTGGCGATCAGCAGGTTCAGCTCGGCCGCGTCGACGCCCAGCTCCGAGTCCGTGGGGTCGCCGACCGCCACGGCGCGCGGCCATTGGAGCGACAACGATGTCCACAGGTTGGTGAGCATCGAGAGGCGATAGGCGCGGTCCGCGGCAGCGTGGTCGCCCAGCCAGTCGTAGACCAGCGCGGCGTTGGCCAGCTCCAGGCCGCCGATGGTTGCGGTGTCCACCGCTCGGTCAGCGGCCCGACGGGCGCAGTCGCGGTCACCAGCTTCGCGGCACAGGATCGCCAGGTTGGTCCACGAGTTGCCGTCGCCCGGGCTCAGCTGCGTCGAGCGGAGCGCGGCTGCAAGGGCCACCCCAGGCTGCTGCGCGCGGTCCGCTGCCACGGCCACCGCCTTCGGCCCGGTGGGCTGCCACGGGTCCAGCCGGACCGCCGCCTGAAGAGTCGTGAGCGCCGTCCGCCAATCCCGTGCGCCGGCGGCGTCGGTCCCGTAGCGGTAGACGATGGCCGACGCATCGCCCAGCGCCATGACGGCCAGCAGTGCCAGCGCTCCGGACGCCGTGGCCACGGCAAGGACGGGCCGCCGCCAGCCGGAAGGGCGGATCCGCTCCCAGCGAATGGCATCGGCATCGGTCAGGGCCAGGGCTGCCAGCACCATCAGCAGCAGGCTGAAGCCGGGGAGGAAGGTCAGGTCCTCGAACAGCATGCCCACGCCGCAGCCGGCCAGCACCGCGAAGGCCGCCCGCCCGGCCAGGGTCCGGGTTCGCCACGGACCGGCGAGCATCACGAAGGTCACGGCCACCGCCAGGGCGGCGGCGAACCCGAGGAGGCCGGCGTCGCCCAGGATGCCCAGCGGGATATCGTGGGAGTGCGGCTGGCGCACCGGGAAGCTCAATGCGGGCGCCGCCGCCTGGCGCGCGTACGGCATGCTGCCCGGCCCGATCCCGAACAGTGGATCGACGCTCCACGCGTTCAGCGTGTCGCGCCATAGGAAGCCGCGGTACAGCAGCGAGCGAAGGTCGGTCAGGCGCGAGCCCGCCGCGGCAATGGCCAGCAGGACTCCGACCGTCCCCACGAACACCAGGCCCGTGCGTCGGGGCGTCCAGCCGGCGCGCGGGGCGCGCAGCCAGCTGCCCAGTCCCTCGCGGCTGCGCCGGACGACCCACGGCGCCACCAGCACCGCGCCGGTCGCGCCCATCGCGATCCACGCCGACCGCGAGCCAGACAGCACGGTCAACGGGATGCCCAGCGCCAGCAGTGCGGCCATGACCGCCAGCCGCAATCGGCGGTCACCGATCAGCAGGACGATGGGAGCGAGCGCAAGCAGCACGAACGGCGCAACCGCCACGGACCCGAAATTCGTGGTCTCGCGCGCGAGGCGAATGGGGGGCAGGCCGGGTCCACCGACCGCGAGCCAGTCCAGCCGTCGCGCGGCCATGGTCCACAGCGAGAGGAAGGCGAGGACCAGCACCGGCAGCGTGACGGCGAGGGCGGTCAAGGTTGGCCGGTGCCGGATCGCGATGGCGGCCGCCGGCAGTGCCAGCACCATGCCGCAGATGGCAGCCAGCGCCTGCGCCGACAGGCCGGCGTTCCACGGCGAGAGGACCGAGGCAAGCGCGAAGGCCAGCACCAGCAGCAGGACGGGGATCTCGAGGCGTGATCGCGGCATCCGGGCGCCGGCCAGGATCATCCACAGCATGCCGCCGGCCGTGGCGACTGCCGCCAGGTGCAGCGCCAGCTGGTAGCGCGGGTCCCACAGGGCGCCGTCCCAGGCGACATAGCCCATCACCGCCACGGCCAGGGCAAGCGCGGCCAGCTCCGCGTACGTGCGCGCCGAGGTCACGGGACGGCGGGCAGCAGGTCCAGGGCCCGTTCGAGCTTGCTGCGCGGCTCAGGCAGCAGGCCGTCCACGGCCCGGAGCTCCTGCAGCAGCGCATCCAGCACGCTTTCGTCCGGCGCGTCGGGCCGCAGCTCCAGCTCGATCACCAGGAAACCACCGTGCATGCGACCTGCCCGCAGGACGGTGACGCGGTCGAGCGACAGCGTCCCCACTGTCTCGGCATCGTCGGAGACCAGGCGTTCGATCCGTTCCTGGCGCAGCGCCAGTCGTTCGACCAGCGGCTGGCCGGCTGCCAGCTCCTGCAACCGGTCGCGCGCTGCCGACGGCGGCCAGCTCGTCAGGTCGAGGCTGTCGTTGGCAGGACCTTCCAGCTCGGGGCGCCGATGGACCATGTCGCCGGCGTCATGCTCCGCCGGCCCCTTCAGCGAGACTCGCATCCGCCCGTCGCGCGTCCGTAGGCGGCAGGCCCATCGCGCGGCGGCCAGGCGGCCATCGGCAGTGTCGAGGTATCGATCCAGCTCCGCCACCTCGGCCGGTGGGCCGAGGCGATACGGACCAAGGCCCTCGACCGTCGCCAGGCGGCGCAGCGGCTCGTCATCCTCCGCCCGGAGCTTGAGCTCGACCTCGAGGCTGGCCGCCATCAGGCCGAGTAGCGGGCCGCGGCCTTGGTGACGGCATCGGCCACCACCTGGCGCAGCTCCGCGGGCTCGAGGACCTCGACCGCGTCACCCCAACCCAGGATCCAGGGCCGCACCTCGACGATGCCGGCCACGTCCAGCTCCATCTCCACGCCACCATCCGGCAGGTCGGTGAGCTTCTGCGAGCGATGCCAGACCGACTCGCGCACCCGGGGCGCCACCGAAGCCTCGAATCGCAGCCTGACGTGGGCGACCGGCGTGGCGTCCGACGACCAGATGCCCCACGAGTGCGCCAGCCAGCGGTCCGGGTCGAAGTCCGCGGGGATCTCGTAGCGGTCGGCGGTGAGCGTTGCCCGGCGCATCCGCTCGACCTTCAACGTGCGCATGGCGCCGACCGTCTCGTCCAGGCCGATGAGGTACACGCTGCGGCCGGCCGCATCGGGCTCGAGGAAGTAGGGACGGACACGGGCGTGGCGCGCCTCCGCGCCCCCGGACGCCTCGTAGTCGAACTCGACCACCCGTCCATCGGCCCAGCCCTGAGCCACGATGGCGAAGTTCCGGGTGAACGGCTCGTTCGGGTTCGCTCGGCCGACGTTCAGCATGGTGGCCGCCACGTGGCGGGCGATCGGCTGCGGCAGAAGGTCCGCCAGCTTGGTGAAGGCGCTGATCACGGCCAGGTCGTACTCATCCGACCACCGGGCGATCATCCGCGACGACAGGAACAGGATCACCGCCTCGGTCAGTGTCAGCCGCAGCGGAGGCAGGAAGTACTTCTTCTCGATCCCGTACCTGCCACGGCCGGCCTGGAAGACCGGGACGTCCAGCTCCTCCTCCAGCGCCCGGATATCGCGGTAGATCGTGCGCGTCGTCATCCCGGTCAGCCTGGCGATGTCGGTGACCGCCACGCCAGCTTCCCCTGATCCTCGCGAATAGAGGATCGAGGCCACGCTCAGCAGGCGCGCGAGCCGGTCACGCTTGCGGGCCCAGCGATCGTCGCGTGGAGCGTCCTCCCCCCAGTCGTCGGAGCCGATCTCGTCATCGAGCACGGTCCGGATCATAGCCCGATGCGTCCCGCACCCCGCCGCCAACTCCCGGCTGGCGACGGCCTCAGGAAGTGACCGCCTAGGGGGTGACGAAGAAGAAGGCGATGGCCAGGATCACGTAGACGCTGATGAGCTGCAGTCCCTCGACCCAGTTCGAGCGACCGTCCAGCGCGATGAAGGCGGCGATCAGCACGCCGGCCGCCACGGCCACGACCTCCAGCGGCGTGAAGACCAGGGTCAGCGGCTGCCCGACCAGCAGCCCGAAGAACACGAGCACCGGCGCGGCGAACAGGGCGATCTGGGTGGCCGAGCCCAGCGAGGTGACCAGGCTGAAATCCATCTTGTTCTTGTAGGCCAGGGTCACGCCCACCACGTGCTCGGCCATGTTGCCGATCAAGGGAATGAGGATGATGCCGATGAAGAAGCGGTTGATGCCGATGGCTTGGACCATCGGCTCCAGGGAGTGGACGAGCGTCTCGGACACCACGGTGAGGACGGCCGCCGCGGCCAGCAGCACCGTCAGCGAGCGACGGACGGTCCATTCCGGAGGCGAGTCCTCGCGCTCCCCGGGCGCATCGGCCTCCGCGGAAGTCAAATAGAAGTACAGCTGCGCGCCGTAGGTCAGCAGCAGCACCACCGCCACGCCCACCGACAGCGCCTCGAGGTTGAAGAAGACCGGCGACCCCTCACCGGTCTCCGGACCGGCGTGGACCAGGACCGCCAGGGTGGCGGGCACGATGAGGCCGATGGTGGCGAGGATGAGGCTCGCCGCGTTCATCCCCGTGGCCTGCGCGTCGAACGACTGCACCCCGTTCTTGATCCCCCCGACGAGGAGCGACGCGCCGAGGACGAGCAGCAGGTTGCCGATGAT
>DASSEC010000053.1:0-3862 GCA_035696685.1 Candidatus Limnocylindria bacterium
TGATCACCAACGCGCGCGGCGTGTTCAGCGAGCCGATCGCGGAATACGTGCTGATGATGATCCTGGCGGTCAGCCGTCGACTGCCACAGCTGCTCGAACTGCAGCGCGAACGGACGTGGCAGCCGCTGCGCGGCACCGAGCTGGGCAGCCTGACGGTCGGGATCGTGGGCTACGGCAGCATCGGCTCCGAGGTTGCGCGCCTGCTGGCGCCGTTCGAGACGACGATCCTGGCCACGCGCCGCCACCCGGAGCGGGGAACGGCCGAGCCCAACGTGGAGCTGCTCGCCACCGACCAGCTGGACGAGCTGCTGCGACGCAGCGATGTGGTGGTGGTGGCCGCCCCGCTCACCGACGAAACCGCCGGCATGATCGGCGCGCCGCAGCTGCACGAGATGAAGGAGCAGGCTTGGCTGATCAACATCGCGCGCGGCCGGCTGATTGATGAGCTGGCGCTGCGTCGCGCGCTGGAGGCGGGCTGGATCGGCGGCGCGGTGCTCGACGTCTTCACCGACGAGCCGCTCTCCGGCGAGTCGCCGCTGTATGGCACGCCGAACCTGATCCTGACGCCACATACCAGCTGGTCGAGCGACCAGGTGGTGGAGCGCTCCGTTCAGCTGTTCGTGGAGAACCTGCGCCGCTTCGCGAGCGGCCAGCCATTGGAGAACGTGGTCGACCTGGAAGCCGGGTACTAGCCGGTGCAGGTCACCATCGTGGGACTCCCGGGCTCAGGGAAGTCCACCGTCTTCAATGCGCTCACCGGGGGCCACGCCGAGACCGGCGGCTTCTCGAGCGGCCGCGCCGCGCCGAACATCGGCGTCGTCAAGGTACCCGATGAGCGCCTGGATCGACTGGCGGAGCTCTTCCACCCGAAGAAGGTGACTCCGGCCGACGTCACTTACGTGGACGTGGCCATCGCTGCCGGCGCGGCCCGCGAGGGAACCATCCAGCCTGAAGTCCTGGCGCTGATCCGTGACGCCGACGCCCTTCTCCATGTTGCCCGGGCGTTCGCCGATCCGGCTGCCGACCGAGCAGCGGATCCATGGCGCGACGTCGAGGAGATGGACCTGGAGTTCACGGTCGCCGACCTGTCCGTGGTAGAGAAGCGTCTGGAAAAGCTGCGCACCTCCGGCCGTCACGGCTCGGTGAGCGAGCGCGAGCAGAACGCGCTCGAAGAGGAGCTGCTAGCGAGGCTGGAGCCCCACCTGTCTGACGGCCTGCCGCTGCGAAGCTTCGGACTGACCGAGGACGAGGAACGGCGGCTGCGGGGCTATCGGTTCTTGACGCAAAAGCCCGTGCTGGTGGTGTTGAGCATCGACGAGGACGCCCTCGCAACCGCGGAGAACATGGAGACCCAGGGGCGCAGCCGCTACGCGCAGCCGCAATCGCAAGTGGCGGCCATGGCGGCCAAGATCGAGGCCGAGATCGCCCAACTGTCGGCCGAAGACGCCGCCCTGTTCATGGAGGATCTGGGGATTGCCGAGGCTTCGCGCGGCCGGATCATCCGGCTGACCTATGGGCTGCTGGGCCTGTTCAGCTTCTTCACTGCGGGCGAGGACGAGTGCCGCGCCTGGACGCTGCGCACCGGCGACACCGCCGTCGAGGCGGCGGGCGCCATCCACTCCGACCTTGCCCGTGGCTTCATCCGCGCCGAGGTGGTGACCTACCCGGAGTTGATGGCTGCCGGCAGCATGGCCGAGGCACGGAAGCGGGGCGTGCTGCGCTCGGAGGGTAAGGCCTACCAGGTGAACGACGGTGACGTGATCCAGGTGTTGTTCAACGTGGCGCGGTAGAGGCCCGGATCAGGACGAGGAACGATCCATCTCCACGATCATGGAGCGGAAGTCACCGGATTGCTCGACGAGGTACGTGTCATCGGCTTCCATGCCGACGCTCATGCTGGCGGTCAGTTTTTCGTCGCCGATGTAGGTGAAGCCATGGCTCCGCTCGAGCTCGCGCGCAACGGCCTCGACCAACGTGTCATCCTCGAACGTGTCCTTCACCGCGGAGCGGGCGCGCTCGACCAATGCGGAGAACGCCTCGGGGCTGTGCCGTGTCTCGCTGACCAGCAGGGCGTCGCTCATGAGGTCGGTGGCGCCCTCGTGCAACTCGTAGAAGTAGAGCGGGGTCATGGCCCGATGATAGCCCGATGACGTCACGATCGCCCCTGCCCGAGGTGGACCTGCTGGTCGTCGGCGGCATCACCATCGACCGGTTTGCCGATGGCTCGTCGGCGGCTGGCGGGACCGCCGTCCACGTCGCCCGGTCAGCACTTCCACGCGGCATGCGGCTCGGCGTGCTCACCAGCGCGGGCCCTGAGCCCGAGGCCGCGCGCGGACTGCAGCAGCTCAGCGACCAGGCCGCCTTTGTCAAATCCACGCCGCACCGGGCATCGCCGACCTTTCGGCATCACGAGACAGTCGACGGTCGGGTCCTGTGGCTGGAGCGCATGGGCGGGCCGGTGGCGCTCGGCGCAGCCGATGCTGAGCGCATCGCGACACGCGCCGTGCTGTACGCGCCGATTGCGGGTGAGATCGAAACCGCAGCCCTGGATGTCTGGGATGGTGAGATGCCTCGCGCCGGCATCCTGCAGGGATGGCTGCGCACCACCCGGGAAGAAGCCGAGGTCGCGCCGCTCCCACTAGGCAGCCTGACCAGCGCCGCCGTCACGGCACTGTCCGGCTTCGACCTGCTGGTCGCCAGTCGCGAGGACCTCGTCGCGGACGCCCGTTCGCCGGAGGAGCAGCTCACCGTCTTGCGAGCAGCCTTCGGATCGCGGCCCGCGCTGATCGTGACGAATGCCACGCAAGGCCTCTGGATCGACGTCGATGGCCGGCGCGAGCACGTGCCGGCCCCGTGGATCGTCCGCGACGCGCCGACCGTCGGGGCGGGCGACATCCTGGCCGCATTCCTGATCGTGCCGCCTGTCGATCCGTCAGCCGGCTGGCGAGAGCGCGCGGAGGGTGCCATGCGCGTCGTCGCGGAGGATCTCGATCGGCGGAAGGGCGCCTAGGCGGGCGGCGCCTTTCGCCAGAACGCGTGCCCGGCACTGCTTGCAGACGCGCGCGTTGCCCAGGCAACCGATCCTCAGGCCACGCGGGTCGTCCGCGCCGCGCGCCGCTCGGCGGCCGCGGTCCAGCGTCGCAGCCGACGGACTCTGCGCTCGACTCGCAGCCGCGCTCGGCCGATGTCGCTGAGGCTGCCCCCGCGACCCAGCGCCAGGGCGAGGTCCAGGACGCGGGACGCGGCTGCGGCCGCTTCCAGCGCCCCGGGCAGGTCATGGCGATGGCGCTCTCGAATCCGCGCCACCTCGATCCACGCTCCCGCGGCATCCACCGAAGCTCGCCGCGTTCCCTGGCGCCACAGGTCCTCGGCTCGCTCGACGTTGCCGCGAGCCAGCAGCAGGCGGGATGCCACGCGCCGCAGTGCATTCGCCTCGGCGGGATCCGCGGCAGTCGCCTGCGCGCCATCGACGAGCTCGATGGCGTCGTCGACCTCGCCGCTGCGCAGCAGGTCAAGGGCCATGCCGCGCGGATCGAGGACGGCGGCGTTCCGCCAGCCGCCCGCCCGCAGCGCCAGGACCGTTGCCTCCAGCAGGGCGAGGCTCACCACGTCCTGGAAGTTGTGGTCCAGGACCACGGCCAGGATGTCCGGCGAGCCACCGCTCAGGTAGCCGAAGTAGCGCGCCGGCACCTCGCTGCCCGGGCAGTCGGACGTTCGACGCACGCCGAGCACGCCTGCCTCGACGTCCGCCAGGCGGGCGCCGCCGAGCGGGCGCCGGAAGAGGCGCCTGGCGGTCGGCAGCAGGTCGTCGTGGGCGAGGGGGATCCGGCTCTGCTCGCGGAACAGCCCGTGGAACGTCAGC
>DASSEC010000054.1:0-3528 GCA_035696685.1 Candidatus Limnocylindria bacterium
ACCGGCTGGTCGGATGCGCTTGCGCCGCTCGGCCTGGAGGACCCATCGCAACTGTCGGTGGTGCGTCCGACCAGCGCGCAGTAGGCGGGCGAGCGGTCACGCGTTGATCGGCTGGGTCACATGGCCCAGCCGATCGGCTAACGGAGGATCCGCAGGACGATGCAGGGCCGGGGTCGCTACCTGGCGTCGAAGGTTGCGTGGGCGGTGGTCACCATCTTCGTGGTCATCACCTTCAACTTCTTCCTGTTCCGGATCTTGCCCGGTGACCCCAGCCGCAGCCTGATCCGGGATCCGCGCGTCAACCCCGAGGCCCGCGCGGCGCTCATCAGGCGCTTTGGCCTGGACAAGCCCGTCTTCGTGAACTTCGAGGACGGAAACCCGTTCGACTCCCAGTACTTCGCATACCTCGGCGCGCTGAGCCGCGGTGACCTGGGGCAGAGCTTCGCCCAGCGCGACCAGAGCGTCGCCGACCTGCTGGGCCAGGCACTGGGCAACACGCTGCTCCTGATCATGCCGGCCCAGATCCTGTCGATCCTGATCGGCATCGCGCTCGGCCTCCTGGCCGCCTGGCGCCGCGGCACATCGATCGACGCTGGCGCGCTGATCTTCAGCCTCTTCATGTGGTCGCTGCCGACCTTCTTCCTTGGCCTGCTCTTCCTGTTCGCCGGCTCCCAGTGGTTCGACCTGCCGACCGCCGGCCGCGTGACCATCGGGGCGCACTACGCATCGTGGTGGGATGGCGTCTACGACATCGGCAAGCACCTGCTGCTGCCGACCCTGAGCTTCACGCTGGTACTGCTGGGCGAGTACATGCTGATCATGCGCAGCAGCGTCATCGACGTGCTGAGCGAGGACTACATCCTCACGGCCAAGGCCAAGGGCCTGACCACCTGGCGCATCATCCGCGACCACGCCCTCAAGAACTCGATGCTGCCCATGGTCACGCTCATCGCGCTCAACCTGGGCTTCACCGTGTCCGGGGCGATCCAGGTGGAGTCCGTATTCTCGTATCCGGGCCTCGGCTACCGGACGGTCGAGGCGGTCAGCACGCGCGACTTCCCCGTGCTGCAGGGCGCCTTCCTGCTGCTCGCCATCTCGGTCGTCATCGCCAACCTGGCAGCGGAGCTCGTCTACGGCTGGATCGACCCGCGCGTGACAGAAGGCTGATGAGCCGATGACGGCGCTCGTCGAGATCCAGGCTCCGGCAACCACGCCCACGTACGTCCCGCGTGGGGCGCTGCAGTCGCTGGTTCGCCGGCCGATGGGCGCCATCGGCCTCGCCATGCTGCTGATCGCGATCGCGGTGGCGATCCTGGCCCCCTTCATCGCCCCGTACGATCCCTACCGGAACTTCTCGATCACGATCTTCGACATCTACCAGGGGCCGTCGGCCGCGCACGTGCTCGGCACCGATCACCGTGGCCACGACGTGCTGTCGGCCCTGATCTACGGATCGCGGGTCTCGCTGATCGTCGGCTTCTCGGCCGCGTTCATCGCCCTGGCCATCGGCGGCGTGGTGGGCATCGTGGCCGGGTACCGCCAGGGCGTGGTGGGCGCGGCGCTCATGCGCCTCACTGACTTCTTCCTGGTCATCCCGGACCTTGCCCTGCAGATCGTGATCATCGCCATTGCCGGGCAGAGCCTGGTGAACATCATCCTGGTGATCGGCGCGCTGGGCTGGACGACGACGGCCCGATTGGTGCGCTCGCAGACGCTCTCGGTGCGGGAGCGGAAGTTCGTGATGCGAGCCCGTGCCATCGGCGCCGGGGACCTGCACATCCTGCGGCGCCACATCCTGCCGCAGGTGCTGCCGCTGATGCTGGCCAACATGGTGCTGGTCATCAGCCTGGCCATCCTGGAGGAGTCGACGCTTGCCTTCCTGGGCCTGGGCGACCCCACGCTGATCAGCTGGGGCCAGATGCTGAACCAGGCGTTCGGCAACAGCGCGATGTCAGCCGGCGCGTGGTGGGCGCTGATCCCGCCGGGCATCGCCATCGTCTGGGTGGTGCTGGGCACGACCCTGCTGGGCACCGCCCTGGAGGAGGTGCTCAACCCGCGGCTGAAGCGTCACCACCTCGAGCGCGAACGCGTCGGGCCGCAGCGGCTGCTGCCGGGGGCACGCCCGCGTGGTCGGGGAGCGGAGCCGCGCCCTGCCAGCGAGCCGCTGCCGGTCAGCATCCCGCACGAGGGCACGAGCGTCCCGCTGCTGAGCGTGCGCGACCTGGTGGTGGAGTTCGACTCGCCGACCGGCCCGCTGCGCGCGGTTGACGGCGTGTCGTTTGACCTGCGGCGCGGCGAGACCATCGGCCTGGTGGGGGAGTCGGGCTCCGGCAAGACCACCACCGTGCTGGCCATGCTGCGGCTGCTGCCACCCGGCGGTCGCGTGGTCGGCGGGCAGGTGCTGTTCGACGGCGAGGACCTGCTGGCCCTGCAGCCCGCCGAGCTGCGGGCGGTCCGCTGGTCCCGCCTCTCGATCGTGTTCCAGGGAGCGATGAATGCCCTCAACCCGGTGCGCACCGTGGGCGACCAGGTGGCCGAGGCCATCCGTACGCACGATCCCGGGATCAACCGGCGGGCGGCCGCCGCCCGCGCCGCCGAGCTGCTGGATCGGGTGGGAATCTCCGGGCGGCGCGCGCGGGATTACCCGCACACCTATTCAGGCGGGATGCGGCAGCGGGCGATGATCGCGCTGGCGCTGGCCTGCGACCCCGAGGTCATCATCGCCGATGAGCCGACCACCGCCCTGGACGTCATGATCCAGGCCCAGATCCTGGAGCTGCTGGCGCGGCTCTCGGCCGAGCTGGGCATGGCCACCATCATGGTGACCCACGACCTGGGCGTCGTCGGCCAGCGTTGCGACCGGGTGGTGGTGATGTACGGCGGCATCATTGCCGAGGAAGCCGAGGCATTCCGCCTCTACGCCCACCCGCAGCATCCCTACACCCAGGCGCTGCTTGCCTCGTTCCCGGACCTGAGCCACCCCGACCGCCGGCTGGTCGGCATCCCCGGCGTTCCCCCGCGGCTGGACAACATGCCGCCCGGATGCCCGTTCGCGCCGCGCTGTCCGCACGTTTTTGACCGATGCCTCACCGAGCGGCCGCCCGCGTTTCCGCTGAGCCACGGTCGCCGGGCGTCCTGCTTCCTGCTCGAGCCGGGGCACGAACGAGCGGGGCGGGAGGGGTCCGTGGAGGCGGCCGATGGTTGACGCTCGCACGCCGGTGCTCGAGGTCCAGGGGCTGCGCAAGCAGTTCCCGGGACCACGCTCGCTGGTCGACCTGCTGAGACGGCGTCCCTCGCGCGACGTGACCGCGGTCGACGGGGTGAGCTTCGACATCCTGCCGGGCGAGGTGCTGGCGCTGGTAGGCGAGTCGGGCTGTGGCAAGACCACGACCGGCAACCTGCTGCTGGGCCTGCTGCCGGCCACCGCGGGCAAGGTGATCCTGGGCGGCCGGCACGTTGGCAGCCTCTCCCACCGCGACCTGCTCCGCCTGCGGCGCAACGTGCAGATGATCTTCCAGGACCCCTACG
>DASSEC010000055.1:0-13234 GCA_035696685.1 Candidatus Limnocylindria bacterium
CCGCTCGGCTTCGCGGCGACCCATATCGCGACGTCCGGCAAGGCTGACGTGGGGCCGATGCTGGTCGCAGCCATCTACGTGCTGATGATGCTGGCCGCCCACTTCGTGCTGGTGGCGTCCGGCCAGCGCGGCGATCCGCTGCTGCTGCCGTTGGTCGCCACCATCGGCGGGGTCGGCATCATCGTGCTGAACCGACTCTCCCCGGACCTGGGCAAGACGGCGGCGTTTGGCCTGGACCTCGACCTCGTCACCACCCAACTGCTGTGGTTCGGCGTGGGCGTCGTGGCGATGCTGGCCGTGGCCGTCTTCCTGCGAGACGACGGCATCCTGCGGCACTACAAGTACAGCTGGGCACTGGCCGGCATCGCACTGCTGCTGTTCACCTTCGCGTTCGGCACCGAGGTGAACGGCGCGAAGTTGTGGATCTACCTGGGGCCCATCGGCTTCCAGCCCGGCGAGTTCATCAAGCTGGTGCTGGTCGTCTTCATCGCCGGCTACCTGGCCGAGCACCGCACCCTGCTGCGCGACGCGGTGTGGCGGCTTGGCCCCATCCGCATCCCACCCCTCCCGTACCTGCTGCCGATGCTGGCGATCTTCGTGATCGTCATGGGCGTGGTGGTGTTCGGCAAGGACCTGGGCACCGCCCTGCTGTTCTTCGGCATCTTCCTGACCATGCTGTTCGTGGCCACCGGGCGGCGGAGCTACGTGTTGGTGGGCCTGGTCCTGTTCCTGGCCGGGTCGTTCGCGGCGTCCCGTCTGTTCGAGCACGTGGCGCGTCGCATCGACGCGTGGATCAACCCGTTCGCCGATCCCACCGGATCCGGCTACCAGGCCGTCCAAGCCCTCTATGCGTTCGGTCGCGGCGGTCTGTTCGGCGAGGGGCTCGGGCAGTCACTGCTGCCGACCGCCGGTGGGCGCTTCCCGGCCGTGGAGACCGATTTCATCTTCGCCGTGGTCGGGGAAGAGCTGGGCGCCGTTGGGGCGTTCGCGCTGCTGGCGCTCACCATGACGCTGGTGTTCCGTGGCCTGCGGATCGCCATCCTCGCCCGAGATGACTTCTCCGCCATGCTGGCGGTGGGACTGACGGTCAGCCTGGGGCTGCAGACGCTGATCATCGCGGCCGGCGTGCTGAAGCTCATCCCGCTCACCGGCATCACCTTCCCGTTCGTGAGCTATGGCGGGTCAAGCCTGCTTGCGAGCTTCGTGTCGGTGGGCCTGCTGCTGTCGATCAGCCATCGGTCCACGGCGGCCGCCGATGCCGATGTGATACCGGGTGGGGGCGGGCCGTGATCGGCACCAACGTCCGCCGGCTGGCGCTGTACCTGGCGCTGTCGTTCGCGATCGTCTCGGGCGGGCTGACCTGGTGGCAGGTTATCGACGCCCAGACGCTGGCGGCACGCCCGGACAACCCGGAGGTGATCGCCGCCCTCCGCACGCGACCGCGCGGGTCCATCTTCGACGCGCGGGGCCGGCTGCTGGCCTCCACCCGGCTGGTGGCGGGGCTGAGCCGGCGCAGCTACGCGGATCCCGCCTTCGCGCACCTGCTGGGCTACGCCAGCCTCCGGTTCGGGACGACCGGGCTCGAGCACGCCTGGGACGACATGCTGAACGGTCAGACCGATCCGAACCCGCTGAACGACCTCGTCAACGACATCCTCGCGCGCAAGCCGGTGCCGCGCGACCTGACGCTCACCGTCGACCAGCGACTCCAGGACTTCGCGGCGGCGCAGCTCGGAGCCGATGCCGGCGCGGTGGTCGCCCTCGATCCGCGGACCGGCGCCATCCTGGCCATGACCTCCATGCCGTCGTTCGATGCGACCACGATCTCTGGCAACGCCGCCGCAGCCGGCGAGGCCATGGCCCGCATCCAGGACCAGGCGGGTCATCCGCTGGTCGACCGCGCTCGCCAGGGGCACTACACACCGGGCTCGATCATGAAGATCGTCACGGCGTCGGCAGCGCTTGACTCGGGCGCCATCACGCCGGAGACGACGTTTCCGGATCAGCCGCGCCAGGAGACCGAGGGCTTCGTGGTGCAGGGCTTCCGCGTGCTGGAGCACGACCTTAGCCCGGTGCAGCCCGCCCTCTGGCCGCTGTCCGAGGCGCTGCAGGTGTCCAGCAACATCTTCTTCGCCCACGTGGGCCTGGCGACCGGCGCCGACAAGTATCTGGAGTACGCCCGTCGGTTCGGCTTCTGCGCCCCGCTGCAGATCGGACCGTCGCCGCGCTTCCTGTCGGTGGCGACCTCGTTCGTGACCGCGGAGCAGGACGGCACGTGCGCAGCCTTCTCCGATCGTGCCGAGCTGGCCCAGGCGGCCTTTGGCCAGGCGCGCGTGGCCGTCACCCCGGTCCAGATGGCGCTGGTGGCCGCCACCATCGCGAATGACGGCGTCATGCCCAAGCCATACGTGGTGCGGGACGTGCGGGCCCACGTCAATCGGCCGGCGAGCGGCCCGAGCGACCAGGTCCTGGATACATTCGATCCCGCTCTCGGATCGCGCGTCGTCAGCTCCCGTACGGCGGCGGAGGTGCGCAGTGCCATGGTCGATGCCGTGCAGGCGCCGCTTGGCCGGCTGTACGCCGGCGCCGGCGCGGTGTCCAACTACGGGATCAGCGGCGTCTCCACGGCCGGCAAGACCGGCACGGCCGAGCTGGGGCCAAACACCCCGCCCCACTCCTGGTTCATTGGCTTCGCGCCGGCCCAGGATGGGGCATCGCCCGCCATCGCGGTGGCAGTCATCGTCGAGAGCGGTGGCTCCGGGTCTGGGCGTGCCGCGCCGATCGGCGGGGCCGTGATGGCCGAGTGGCTGCGGCTGCAGCAGCGCGGCGGCTGAGGGCAGCTCCATCGGCCTCGCTTGAACAAGGAGGCTCCGAAACCAATCCGTAACGCTCTGGGGTATTGTGATTGGCAGGGAACCGAACCCTGCCGGAGACCGTCCACCCGCACAAGGAACTGATGATTCCATGGTGAAGAACGTCCAGGAGCCGTCGGAGCGCGTCGTCGCCAACGTCGAGCGCGTGATCATCGGCAAGCACATGGAAGTCCGCATGGCGCTCGTCGCGCTGCTGTGCGAGGGTCACATCCTGATCGAGGACGTGCCCGGGGTCGGAAAGACCATGCTGGCCAAGGCGCTCTCCAAGAGCATCGGCTGCAGCTTCCGGCGCATCCAGTTCACGCCGGACCTGCTGCCCTCCGACGTCACCGGCCTCTCGATCTTCAACCAGAAGACCTCGGAATTCGAGTTTCGCCCCGGTCCGATCATGGCCCAGGTGGTCCTCGCCGATGAGATCAACCGCGCCACGCCCAAGACGCAGTCCGCACTGCTCGAGTGCATGGAGGAGCGCCAGGCGACCATCGACGGCGTGACCTACCCGATGCCGTCGCCGTTCCTGGTCATCGCAACGCAGAACCCCATCGAGTACGAGGGCACGTTCGCGCTCCCGGAGGCGCAGCTCGATCGGTTCATGCTCCGCCTGCGGATGGGCTATCCCAAGCCGATGGAGGAGATCGTCATCCTGGATGAGCAGAAGCGGCTGCACCCGATCGACGACCTGCGCCAGGTCCTGGACCTGGAGGAGCTGCGCCAGATGCAGACGGGGATCAAGGAGATCTACGTCGACCAGACCGTGGCCGACTACATCGTGCGCCTGGTGACCGCCACTCGCGAGCATCCGGACGTGTACCTGGGCGCTTCGCCACGCGGCTCCATCAACCTGTACCGCTCCGGGCAGGCGCTGGCCGCGCTGGAGGGACGCGACTACGTGATCCCCGATGACATCAAGCAGCTGGCCGTGGCCGTGCTGGCCCATCGGCTCATCGTCAAGAGCCAGGCATCCCTGCGCGAGATCGACCCGGACGCCATCGTGCGCGAGATCCTCGGCCAGGTGGCCGTCAGCGAAAGCCCCGCCTCAGCCGCCCCCACACCCTCCGCCTGAGCCATGGGCAGCCTCGCCCGCCAGCTGCGCTTCGTCTTCCTGGGGACGGTGCTGGTCGTCGCCGCCTTCAGCACGGGCATCAGTTTCCTCTTCTTCCTGGTCTACCTGCTCGGCGCGCTGCTCGTGGCAGCCTGGTTCTACGCGCGACGCGGGCTCAACGGGCTGCGCGCCGGCTACCAGGTCGTGAACCCGCGCGGACAGGTGGGCGACACGTTGCGGGCGGTGTACCGGCTGGACAACACGGCCGGCCTGGGCAAGCCATGGGTCGAGATCTGGAATGACTCCACCCTGCCGACGCCGATGCCCGGCCGGGCGATCGGCATCGGCCCCCGGGACAGCCGGCAGTGGCAGACCCGCCTGCCGCTCCAGCGTCGCGGCTCGTACCGGCTCGGTGCGCTGCGCGTCCGGACTGGGGACCCGTTCGGCCTGTTCACGAGTGAGATGGTGGTAGGCCAGCCCACCTGGATCGTGGTGTTCCCAAGGGTCCACGCCCTCCCGCACTGGCGGCTGCCGCCGTCGCCCGTGGATGGCACCGCTCCCTCGCGCCGGCGGTTCGAGGCCGCCAGCCCGCTGGTCAGCAGCATCCGACCCTACGTGCACGGCGACGCGATCAACCGCATCCACTGGCTGACCAGCGTCCGGCACGGCGAGCTGCACGTGAAGGAGTTCGACGTCGAGCAGACCGCGGACCTCTGGATCCTGCTGGACCTCGAGCGGACCGCGCACGCCGGCGTTGGCGACAACGCGTCCGTGGAGATGGCCGTCAGCGCCGCGGCGTCCATCGCGGTCCAGACCCTGATCGAGAACCGCGCGGTGGGCCTCACGGTCTCGTCCCGCCGGCAGCACGTGCTGACGCCCGACCGAGGCACCCGGGTCGAGCAGAAGATCCTGCACCTGCTGGCCAACGTGCAGGCTGACGGCACGCGGCCGCTCGCCGAGGTGCTGCTGGAGACGCTGCCGCAGATGCGTCGCGGGATGACCCTGTGTATCGTCACCGGCTCAACCGACCGGGAATGGGTGCGCGCACTGGCGTCCCTGCGCCGGCGGGGGGTCGGCACGGTGGTCGTCCTGCTCGACCGTGACAGCTTCGCGTCCCGTCATGACGACGAAACGAAGGGTGAGCTGGCCGCCGTCCGCCATGCGCTGGCGGAGTACGACATCGGCTATCACCTGCTGAGCTTGGGCGACGACCTGGCCGATGCGCTCGGCGGCTCGGGCGCCGGGCGTCGCGCGTCACCGCCAAAGGTGCTGACCCGGGAGGAGCTCAATGCCTGATTGGCTGCGTCGCTTCCTGCAGCCGCGCGAGGGCTGGCTGTCCGCGGTCCTGCTCCTGGTGATGGCCCTGTGCGTGGTGTGGTCGGTCCAGAGCGCCAAGTGGCTGCAGCAGGCCGAGTTCCTCACGCCCATTGCGTTCTACGCGATCGTGGCCGGCAGCGTCCTGGGCATCTCACGGTTGAGCGTGGTTGCCACGCTGCCGATCAGCGCGGTCGTCGGCGCCCTCAGCGTGCTCTGGATCGTCGGCGGCGAGTACTTCCCGCAGCTGGCGGGCGGCAGCCGGCTCATGGCGCTCCGCACCGATGCGCTGGACTGGATCCAGATCCTCACGCTGCAGGGCTTCGCGCCGCAGCTCACTCCCTACGCCATCGGCATGGGGCTGGTGCTGTGGATCACGGCTTTCATGGCGGCTTACACGCTGTTCCGCCACCACCGGGTGCTGGACGCGATCCTGCTCCTTGGGGCGGCGCTCATCGTGAACCTGTCGGCGACGCTCGCTGACCTGCTGGGCTACCTCGTCCTGTTCATGGTCGCCGCGCTCCTGCTGTGGCTGCGGGCCGCGCTCCACGGGCGCCAGGATGGCTGGCAGCGTCGTCGCGTGAACGAGAACGCCGACGTGCCGGGCGCGATCATGCGCAGCGGGGTCGTCTTCATCGGGGGCAGCGTGCTCCTGGCCTGGGTGCTGACCAGCGTGGCGGTCGCCGCGCCGCTGACCGCGGTGTGGAACAACCTCGACACGGTGTGGGGCGGGGTCCAGGATCGGCTGGACGTCGTCTTCGGCGGGTTGGGCAGCGCCGGGTCCCGGTTCAACGGCACGAATTTCGGATCGACGCTGCAGATCTCCGGCCAGTGGAACTCCAGCGACGAGCCGGTGCTGTCCGTGGCCGTTGATCGCGCCGTATACCTGCGCGCCACGACCTACGACATCTATACCGGGCATGCCTGGGACCAGAGCCCCGGCGGTGAACGGCAGGTGGGCGCCGAGCAGCTGCTCTTCCCGAAGGACGCGCCGGAGGCGCCCACCCTCGACGCCTTCGACATCCAGACCATCCAGGTGGCCATCCAGCAGCCCAGCGCGCGCACGCTGTTCACCGCGGGCTACCCGATCCGGGCCTTCCTGCCGGTCCACCTTGTCGAGGTCGGCGGACAGCAGTTCCTGGGTGCCGTCCAGGCCACCACCTCGATCCCGGCCGGCAGCAGCTACTCGATGACCGTGGCGCTCAGCGAGGCGACGCAGGCGCAGCTGCGCAATGCGGGCACGAACTACCCGGCCGCTGTCACCCAGCTCTACCTGGGCACGAACACGCTGACCCAGCGCACCAAGGACCTGGCGAGGCAGATCGCCCAGAGCGCCGGCGCCACCAACCCATACGACCAGGCGAGCGCGCTCGCCGAGTTCCTGCAGGGCAAGGACTTTTCGTACAACACCACGACACCGGTGTCCGGGGATCCGAATCGTGACGCGGTCGACTACTTCCTGTTCGATCCGCAGCATGGACGCGTCGGCTTCTGCGAGCACTACGCCACTGCCATGGTCGAGATGGCCCGCTCGCTGGGCATCCCCGCACGCATGGCGGCCGGCTACGCGCCCGGCCAGCGGGTGCAGGCGCAGCCGGGGGCGCAGGACACGAGCAGCGTCTGGCAGGTGCGCAAGCGCAACGCGCACGCGTGGGCGGAGCTCTACTTCCCCGGCTACGGGTGGCAGATCTTCGAGGCCACCAAGAACATCAGCCCGGTGGTTCGGTTGCCGGGGCGCAACCCGCCGGACTCCGGTGGCGGGTCAAGTGGAGGCCCTGCGACGCCCCCTCCCATCAACTTCGACCTCGGTGGCGGCAAGGTCACCAACCTGCCCGGCGACCAGGTACCGCTGCCAGGCGCGTTCGATCCGAGCGATCCCAACAAGACGCCGGCGTCGCAGGACAACGTGACGGGCGCCAACGTTCTGATCCTGCTGGCGATCATGGCCGCGCTGCTGGGCTTCGCCTTCTGGCGGTGGCGGGGGGCAAGGCGCCAGCTGCGCTTCCTGGCGCCGGGCGACCGGCAGTGGCGGCGCCTGACCCTTGCCGCGGACCGCGCCGGTGTGGCGCAACGTCCGTCCGAGACGATCTTCGAATACGCCGGCTGGCTGGAGGAGCAGCTCCCGGCGCGGCGGCCGGAGATCCGGACCATTGCCGAGGGCAAGGTCTGGCACAGCTACTCAGGTCGGCGCATCTCGAGCACGATCGTCACGCGCATGGAGGATGCCTGGAAGCGCCTCCAGCTGCCGCTCCTGTGGCTGGCGGTCCGTCGCCGGCTGCGGTCCCTGCTGCCGCGGCGCTGATTCGCTCAGGCCCTGTCATAGGGCGCGCGGAGACCCCTCCCCGCGCCGGTCCTCTGCGCGGAGGTCATCCCGCAGGTGCGAGGTGTCGTTCCAGCGGTCGATCCGCCAGGTCCCGTCGACTCGGCTGAGCACCGACAGCGAGGCGTTGTCGACATCGAGCCGCCACGAATCCTCGTCCGACATCCCCGTCAGCCGGCCGGCCGCCAGCCGAAGGACCCCGCCATGCGCCACGCAGCAGGCCGTGTCGGGGGCATCGGTCTTGGCCAGTAGGCGGAGCACCGCCGACGCGGCGCGGTCGGCCGCCGCGTGGACCGGCTCAGCACCCGGTGGCTCGCGCAACCCGCCGCTGCTCGCCCAGGCCCGGTAGCGCCCAGGGTCGCGGGCCTTCAGCTCCGCGTGCGTGTGCCCCTCCCACTCCCCCTGGCCGATCTCCACCAGCCCGGGCTCCAGGCGAACAGCCAAAGGCCGACCGTCCGCAGCCAGTGCCTCCGCCAGGATCGCCGCGGTCTGGGCCGCTCGGCTCAGCGGCGAGCTGACGAGCAGCAGCTCACCTGCACTCTCGCGCACCAGGCGGTCGGCCAGGGCGCGCGCCTCGACTACGCCCGCGGGGTCGAGCGGGGGATCCAGCCTGCCCTGGAAGCGGCCTTCGCGGTTCCAGGTCGTCACGCCGTGCCGCACCAGCAGCAGCCGGCGGATCACCGTACGGCGGCTGCGGTCCGGGCAGCGTCGTACGCGTCGCGGGTTGCCGTGGCGGCGGCGGACGCATCGGCTTCGAAGCCATGGTCGACCATGGTCTCGCCCATGACCCGCACCGCGTCGACCATCTCGTCGATCTCGACCATGCCCATGTGCCCGAAGCGCATGATCTTGCCCGCCCACTTGCCCTGGCCCCCGGCCACGACCAGGCCGCGGCTGCGCATGTCGGCGTTGAACGGCGCCCACGCAAGGCCCTCAGGCAGCCAGGCTGCGGTCACGGTGGCGGACCGATCGGCGGGCTTCGCGACCAGGCGCAGCCCCAGGCTCTCCAGGCCGGCCTGCGAGCCGGCGGCAATGGCCTCATGGCGCGCCCACGTCCCCTGGCGGCCCTCCTCCATCAGCCGATGGACCCCGACTCGCAACCCGTACAGGACGGCGACGGCCGGCGTCCACGGGGTCTGGCCCTTCTCCGCCCACTTGCGAGCCTCGGCGAAGCTCCAGTAGAAGCACGGCATCCGCGCGCTCGCCTCCGCCTCGCGGGCCCGCGGCCCCACGGCCGCGATGGCAATGCCCGGCGAGGCCATCCACGCCTTCTGGCTCGCGCTGACCACCAGGTCCACGCCCCACGCGTCCATCTCGAACGGCATGGCGCCCAGGCCGCTGATGCCATCGACGATGGTCAACGGGTCGCCAGGTGCGGCGTGGACCGCGGCGACCAGCTCTCGCAGCGGATTGGCGACGCCGGTCGACGTCTCGTTGTGCGTGAGCAGCACGGCGCGGTACGGCTCCGCATCGGCCAGGCGCGCTGAAAGCTCGGCCGGGTCGGCGGCCGCGCCCCACTCGACCTGCATGCGATCGACACTGGCCCCGAACGCGTCGGCAATGTCGGCGAACCGGTCACCGAATCCGCCGATGATCACGGCCAGTACCCGATCGCCGGGCGAGAGCATGTTGACGATGGCGGCTTCCATGGCGCCCGAGCCCGAGCCGGTGAGCAGCAGGATCTCGCCCGTGGTGCCGATGAGCGTGGCCAGGCCCTCGGCAATCTCCGACTGCATGGCCGCGAACTCGGTGCCGCGGTGGTCGATCATCGGCGCCGACTGCGCTTCCCGCACGTCGTCGGGGATCGGCGTCGGCCCGGGGATGCGCAGGTTCTGTTCCATGGCCGGCATCATAATCGGCCGATGGACGGGCATCGATGCCGCGCAAGCCAGCCAACCTGAGCGAGCCGCTGTTCGGCCGCGAGCCGGCGGCGGACGCGCCGCTCGCCGCCCGGATGCGACCGCGCACCCTGGACGAGTTCGTCGGCCAGCGCACCTTGGTCGGCGAGGACGGGGCGCTCACCAAGGTGGTGCGGCCGGGCTACCTGCCGTCCATGGTGCTGTGGGGCCCGCCGGGCTCCGGCAAGACGACCCTGGCGCGGCTCCTCGCCGAGCGCTCAGAGGGCACCTGGCGGCAGCTGTCCGCGGTGACGAGCGGCGTCGCCGACGTGCGGGCGCTCGTCGCGGACGCGAAGGCGCTGCGCGAGCAGGGTGGCCGGACGGTGGCCTTCATCGACGAGCTGCATCGGTTCAACAAGGCGCAGCAGGACGCCCTGTTGCCACACGTCGAGGACGGGACCATCACGCTCATCGGCGCCACGACCGAGAACCCGTACTACGAGATCAATTCGCCGCTCCTCTCCCGGCTGCGGGTCTACCGGCTGGAGCCGCTGTCCGAGGACGAGCTGCGGGTCATATCGGAGCGGGCACTGGCCGAGGAACGGGGACTCAACGGGCGGGTCAGCCTGTCGGACGAGGGGATGGCGTCGCTCCTCGACCTGTCCGGCGGGGACGCGCGCCAGGCGCTGAATATCGTCGAGGCGGCGGCCGCGGTGGCGCCGGACGGCGCCATCATCGGCTCCGAGGAAGTCAGCGAGGCGGCCCAGCAGCGGTTGCTTGCCTACGACCGGGTGGGGGACCAGCACTACGAGGCGGCATCGGCCTTCATCAAGTCCATGCGCGGCAACGACCCGGATGCGGCCCTGTACTGGTGCGCCAGCATGGTTGCGGCGGGCGAGGATCCGACGTTCATCGCGCGGCGGATCGTGATCGCGGCCAGCGAGGACGTGGGCAACGCCGATCCACGGGCGCTGCAGGTCGCGGTATCGGCCATGCAGGCGGTGGAGATGATCGGCCTGCCCGAGGCGCAGTACGCGCTGGCCCAGGCGGCGGCCTACGTGGCGTCGGCGCCGAAATCGAACCGAGTCGGTGGCGCCTACTTCGCCGCGCTGGCCGACGTGGAGGAACGCGGCCGGCTGCCGGTGCCCCTTCACCTGCGCCCATCATCACATCGGCGCCTGGCTCGCGAGCACGGCTACGGGAAGGGCTACCTGTATCCGCATGACTTCGCCGAGGCCGACGTCGACCAGCAGTACCTCCCGGACGAGCTGGC
The DNA here is from genome assembly GCA_035696685.1 of Candidatus Limnocylindria bacterium. Classification (GTDB taxonomy): domain Bacteria; phylum Chloroflexota; class Limnocylindria; order QHBO01; family QHBO01; genus DASSCW01. Next base: position 10,661 of record DASSEC010000055.1, read on the forward strand.
CGGCAAGGTCTACTACGAGCCGTCCGACCAGGGGCTGGAGTCGCAGATCGGGGATCGGCTGCAGCGGCTGCGCCGGGCTCGGCTGGACAACCAGGGAGCAGGACGGAAACGGCAGGAAATGCCGGAGACGGAGGGCTAGACCCGGCCGATGCCGATGACGTTGACCGCCACGGTAGCCGCTGCCAGCAGGGCGGCCAGCACGATCAGCAGGATCCCGATGTTGCGCAGGTCGCGGATGACGTAGTGGTACTCCGCGGCCGCGCGCTCGCCCAGCCGGGAGGCGCCGGTCACAGTGATGCGTGGATCGGCGGGGCGGGCCTTGGGCTTCCGTTGGGCGCTGGCCAGCGGCGGCGCGGCGGAGGCCCGAACCTCGGCGTCGGCCCGCTCGAAGGCGTCGTTCGCGCCCGCGCCGCTGCCTGAGGTCGTCGGGGCGAGAAGGGTGCCATCATCCGCGGGCTGTTGCGCGGCGGCCGGGCGCTGATCGATGCGCTGCGGGTTTCGCCGCTGCTGGCGGTTGCGCGCCTTCCCTCGTCGCTTGGCCATGGGTCCCTCGTGCGCTGGTTGCTCACCCTGAAGGGCACGCGCCGCAGACGGAGGTGCCGTCAGGGGGCGGTATGATACCAGCCGTTCCAGGCACCGCCCCGCGGGCGGGCCTGTCCCTTTGGGAAGTCCGCCGCTCCGGAGCGCCCGCCGATGGAAGAGCTGAACCGGTTCCTGGCCGACAACCTCGTCATCGTCGTGGCGGCGCTCAGCGCGCTCGTCCTGATCCTGCTGGTGCTTGCCCTGGCGCAGTCGATCCGGCTGCGGCGGGCCGTGCGCGCCTATCGGGCCCTGGTGGGCGGCGGCGACGGTGGCGGCGGCAGCGGCTCGCTCGGCGACGTGCTGGATTCCCATGTCGGGCGCGTGGAGGAGGTGGCCAGGCGCCTGGGTGAGCTCGAGGGTCTGCACGCGCGGCTGTCCGAGCGGTCGGCGACGAGCATCCAGCACATCGGCCTGGTCCGCTTCAACCCGTTCGAAGACACCGGGTCGGACCAGAGCTTCGCGATCGCGCTGCTAGACGACCGGCGGGACGGGATCGTCATCTCGAGCCTGCACGGTCGCAGCAACACGCGCGTCTTCGCCAAGCCGGTGGAGGGCGGGCAGTCCAGCCACGCGCTGTCGGACGAGGAGACGCAGGCCATCCACATTGCCATCTCGGGCACCGGCGACGCCGGCTGATCTCGGCCCGATGGACCCCGGCCAGCGACGGCTGGGCGAGCGTCGCCTGGTCCACGCGCTCCAGCGGCTGCACCGCCGGGAGCCGATGGCTGCCGACTTCCGTGTTGATGCCCTGGTCGAGGCGGCGCGCGCCGTGCCGCGTGCGGCCGCCGGCCATCGCGGATCAGCCGAGCTGACGCTCACCGACGCCGAGCTGCGGGACGTCGCCGATGCGCTCGTCGCGGCCGGGCGGCTGGCTCGGCGCGGTCACCGTGTCTGGCTGCCCGATCACCGTCCGCAGCTCGACAGCGAGATGCGGGGGCGCGTCGATCAGCTGCTGGACGGACTGCGCGCGGCGGGCGCAGCCCCGCCGCGGATCGAGGGCATCGCCGCCCGCCTCGGAATCCCGCCACCCCTCCTGGCGCAGCTGCGGCGCTCCGGGGAACTGGTTGCCGTTGCACCCGGTATCGACTACCCGCGCGATGTCTGGGCGGACATCGCCGCGCGGCTCGACCGCCTCGGCGGGTATGCGAACGTCGCGCGCATTCGCGGCGAGCTGCGGACCAGCCGCCGGCACGCGGAGGCGATCATCGCGCACCGTAAGGCGCTGGCCCGCTCCGGGGCTCGCCTCCCTAGACGGGAGCGCCCAGCCGGCTGAGGGCCTCCTCCGCCGGCGGCAGCTCGTCGCCCGCCACCAGGCGGGCCTGACGGAAGCAGGCCGCCGCGGCCGGGCGATCGCCACGGGCCTCGTAGCGACCGCCGAGCGCCAGCAGCAGGTCGACGCAGCGGCCACGCAGAAGCTCGCGGCGCTCCTCGACCTGTGCGGAGTCGCCATAGAACGGGCAGTCATCGAGGTAGTCGCCGCGATACAGCGAGCGGGCGCGTTCCAGGTGCTGCAACGCCAGCTCGTCGTCGACCGCGGCGCTGGCATCGGCCATGGCCGCCTCGAACGCGCCGACATCGCTCCACGCCACCACCGACGGATCCAGGTGATAGCGGTCGTTGTGGAAGCTGATGGCGTCGCCGCGATCCCCGCCACGGCGACCGGGCTCGAGCGTTGTCCGCAGGCCGCCCAGGGTGCGATGGAAGGCCAGGTCGGCACGCTCCAGGTCCACGTCGGGCCAGATCAGCTCGACGCACTCGTCCTTGGCCGCTCCGCGCTCGCCGCGGTCGAAGAGGAACGCGAAAACCGCCTCCGCCTGGCGCGTGCCGGCCTTCTCGTCGCCCCAGCGGCGCACCGGTTGCCCGTCGCGTTCGACCCGCAGCGGGCCTAAAGCGAACACGTGGAGGCCCTGCGGCGCGTCAGCCGCACTGGCCAGGGCCAGGGTCAGCACTGAACCACGAGTTGCCACCTCGCGCCGCTCGGCGTGCAGCTGC
>DASSEC010000056.1:0-19835 GCA_035696685.1 Candidatus Limnocylindria bacterium
GCTGGGTCGCCCGCGCCGAAGATGCCGCTGCCGAGGACCTGTCGGCGCTGGCCGCCATTGGCGCCGATGTGCCGTTCTTCGCGGCGCGGTTGGCCGCTGCCAGGGTGAGCGGCATCGGCGAGGTGGTGCAGCCGGCTGACGCGCCGGCGGCGACGCCGCACGTGGTGCTCGCCCATCCGCCCTTCGCCCTGTCAACCGCTGCTGTCTTCGGTGAGCTCCGATCGGACGAGTGGAGCAGCGAGCCCCGGCCGGGCGTCAACGACCTGCTCGGCGCGGCCCGGCGCCTGCGACCCGAGCTGGATCAGCTGTTCAGGCTGGTTGCAGGCGCCGGCGGCGAGCCGCGACTCACCGGCAGCGGTCCGACCGTCTACTCGCTGACCGATGATCCGGAGCGCGCCGCAGCGGTCGCCGCGCGGCTGGCGCGCGCGGGCGTGCGCGCCTCGCAGACGCGCATCCGATCCGAACCGGCTAGCATCGAATCCGTGGCGCCTTCCGACGTCGACGAGGCGCCCCACGAAGCGGAGGGTTGAGGGAGTGCGCCAGCAGGTCGAGACCGGTGGGGCGCCCGCGGCGATCGGTCCCTACAGCCAGGGCATCCGCGCCGGCAGCCTGGTGTACACCGCCGGGCAGCTGGGCCTGGATCCCGCCAGCGGCAACCTGGTCGAGGGCGGCGTGGCCGAGCAGACCGATCGCGCGCTGCGGAACGTCACCGCCATCCTGGACGCCGCGGGCGTGTCGCTTGATCGGGTGGTGAAGACCACCGTGTTCCTGGCCGACATGGCTGACTTCACGGCCATGAACGAGGTGTACGCGAGGCACTTCTCCGCGCCGTTTCCCGCGCGCTCGACGTTCGCGGTCAAGGAGCTGCCCAAGGGCGGCCTGGTCGAGATCGAAGCCATGGCCGTTGCGGCCGATGGCGCCTGACGGATACCATCGGCGCCTTCCGTGACGTTGGAGCCACTACGCCCTTGGTAGCCACCGCGGCCATCATCCTGGCCGCCGGCCAGGGGACCCGCATGCGATCGCGGATCCCCAAGGTCCTCCACCCGCTGGCCGGCAGGCCAATGATCGAGCACGTCCTCTCCACGCTGGCGGCCGCGGGGATCGAGCATCCGGTGGTCGTCATCGGCTTCGGCGCCGACCAGCTCGAGACGGCGCTGGGCGACCGGGTTCCGACGGTCCGCCAGGAGCCGCAGCTCGGGACCGCGGATGCCGTGCGGCGCGGCCTGGAGCGCGTGCCGGCCGAGGCGCGGCACGTGCTGGTCACCATGGGCGACGTTCCGCTGCTGCCACCGGAGCTGTTCCAGCGCCTGCTGCGCGAACAGGCGGAGGGTGACGCCACCATCGCGCTGCTGTCAGCCACGCTTGAGGACCCACACGGGTACGGCCGCATCGTGCGCGAGGCCGATGGCTCTGCCCGCGCGATCGTCGAGGAGCGGGACGCAGACGACGCCATCCGCGCCGGAAACGAGGTCAACGTGGGCACGTACTGCTTCGACGCCAGCTGGCTGCGGGCAAATGCCGGCAGCGTGCCTGCGTCAGCGTCCGGCGAGTATTACCTCACCGACCTGGTCGAACGAGCTGCCGCCGGCGGACGCCGCGTGGCGGTGGTGACCGCCCCGCAGGCAGAGCTGACGACCGGCATCAATGATCGAGCGCAGCTGGCGGCGGCGGACCGATGGCTGCGCGCGGCGATCGCGGAAGAGCACATGCGAAACGGCGTGACGATCGTCGACCCGGCTACGACGCTCATCGACGTGGGGGTAGAGATCGGGCAGGACGCGCGAATCGAGCCGTTCACGATCCTGGCCGGCCGCACCGTCATCGCGCAGGACGCGGTGATCGGCCCTCGCTCGGAGATCCGCGACGCGCGCATCGGTCCCCGAACGCGGGTGTGGGCGAGCGTGGTCGAGGAGTCGACTGTGGCAGAGGACGTGCAGATCGGTCCGTACAGCCATGTCCGACCCGCATGCCAGATCGGTCCGCGCTGCAGGATCGGCAACTACGCCGAGCTCAAGAACACGACGCTTGGCGCCGGCACGCAGCAGCATCATTTCAGCTATCTGGGCGACGCCGACGTGGGTGAAGGCGTGAACATCGGGGCGGGAGCCATCACCGCCAACTTCGACGGCGAGCGCAAGCACCGCACGGTCATCGGCAACGGCGCGTTCATTGGCGTGGACACCATGCTGCGGGCACCGGTCACGATCGGCGAGGGAGCCCGGACCGGGGCGGGAGCAGTGGTGACGCGAGACGTCGCGCCGGGCAAGACGGTGGTCGGCATGCCGGCGCGCCCCATCGAGGCGCGACGAAGGCGGATGGAGCTGGCGGCCGAGCGCAGCCCGCAGCATGGAGGCGGCACGCCTCCCGACGATGCCTGAATCAGCTGGCGGTGGCAGTGCCACCGGCAATCCCTTCCTCGACCTGCTGATCGTCGCAACCCTGATCGTGGTCAGCGGTTTCTTTGCCGCGTCCGAGTTGTCGCTCATCACCGTCAAGCGTCACCGCCTGGCGCAGCTCGCCAGCGAGGGCAACCGCTCCGCGCGCGCCGCCGAGCGCCTGATCGAGGACCCGTCGCGCTTCCTGGCCACGATCCAGGTGGCGCTCACCTTCCTGGGCTTCCTGGCCTCCGCCGTCGGCGCGGTGTCGTTCTCCGGCGCCGTGGCCGAGGTGATCCGGCTGGTTCCCTGGGATCCGATCCAGGAGGCGGCGCCGACGATTGCCTTCCTGCTGACGACGCTGCTGATCGCCCTGGTCACCATCGTGGTGGGGGAGCTGGCGCCAAAGACGCTGGCCTTATCGTTCGCCGAGCGTTTTGCCCTGGGCGTGGCGCGCCCGATCGCCTTCATGGAGCGAGTGCTCAGCCCCTTCGTCTGGCTGGTCACGCTGGTGTCGGGCCTCCTGGTCCGGGCGCTCGGGGGCAGCGAGAAGCCGCGGGCCGGCTACCTGTCGACCGAGGAGCTGAAGCTGCTGGTCGAGACGGGCAGCGAGCAGGGCGGCATCGAAGAGGATGAGAAGGAGATGATCCACGGGGTCATCGAGCTCGGCGAGCGCCGCGTGCACGAGGTCATGGTGCCGCGCATCGGCATCCAGGCCATGGACGTGAATGACCCGATGGACGAGGTCCTCGACCTGATCGTGCGCGCCGGGCATTCGCGCCTGCCGGTGTACGAGGAGAACCTGGACAACATCATCGGCATCCTGTACGCCAAGGACCTGCTGCCGTACCTGAAGCGGAACGGGTCGAAGGCGCCGGAAATCGACCTCCGCAAGCTCGTGCGGCCGCCCGTCTACGTGCCGGAGAGCAAGGCCGTGGACGAGCTGCTGCACGAGATGCAGGTGACCAAGCGCCACCTGGCGATCGTGGTGGATGAGTACGGCGGCACCGCCGGGCTGATCACGCTCGAGGACGTGGTGGAGGAGATCGTGGGCGAGATCCAGGACGAGTACGACCGCGAGGAGTCGCTGGTGGAGCCGCTGTCCAACGACGGCGAGCTCAGCTACCGGTTGGACGGCCGGGTCAGCATGGACGACCTGCGCGACCTGTTCGGGATGCCGGACGAGGAAGAGGAGGACGAGGACGCGTACGACACGCTGGGCGGCTTCATCGTCCACCGCGTCGGGCGTATCCCGCTCCCTGGGGCAACGGTGAAGTTCGGCGACGTGATCCTCACGGTCGACGCGGCCGAGCCCCGCCGCGTGGCGAAGGTCATCGCCAGTCGGGCGCAGCCGCCGGACGAAGAATCGAACAGCAACGGAGAGGCCGTCCCCGAGGGTTGAGAGCTCGCCTCAGGTGGCGATCACCGCGTCGACCACCGAGTGCAGCTCGGCGCGCCGTTCCTGCGGAATCGGGAGCGCGAACAGCTCCTGGATGGCGATGTCGCGCCAGCGGCGCGCCTCGGACTCAACGACCTGGCGCGCCCCACAGCGCTCCAGAATGGCAAGCACCTCGTCGACGTCCGCCTGGGACATCGGCCCCGAGGTCTCCGCTCCGTAGATCTCGCGCAGCCGGGACGCGTCGGGCTCCGGCGCATGCTGCAGCGCCCAGACCAGCGGCAGCGTCTTCTTGCGCTTCCGGATGTCGCCGGCCTCCGCCTTGCCGGACGCGGCCGAGGTCCAGAACGATCCCTTCACGTCATCGGCCATCTGGAAGGCCAGGCCAAGGTTGTAGCCGAACTGCTTGAACTGGCCGATGACCGCCGGGTCATCGACGGCCAGGATGGCGCCGGCCTCGAGCGAGGCGCTGATCAGCGCGGCGGTCTTGCGGCCGATCATCTCCATGTACTCGTCCACGGTCACGTCGTTGCGCCGCTCGAAGCTGATATCCAGGAACTGCCCCTCGCACAGGGCCAGGCATGTCTCGTCGTAGCGCCGCATCAGCCCCAGCAGCCGATGCTCGCTGATCTTGCCGGCGTCCAGTCCGCGGTACAGCGCCAGGCGCGAAAGCGCGAAGAGGGCATCCCCGGCGTTGATGGCCAGCGGCACGCCCCAGATCGCCCACAGCGTGGGCCGATGCCGGCGCTCCGCATCGGCGTCTTCGATGTCGTCATGGACCAGGCTGAAGTTGTGGCCCAGCTCCACGGCGGCGGCCCCGGGCAGGGCGGACTCGTGCTCGCCGGTCAGCGCCTCGTACGCGAGCAGGCCCAGCAGCGGGCGCATTCGCTTGCCCCGCGGCCCATCGGGCTGGTCGAGGCCGAGGTGGTAGGCGAGCATCTCGTAGAGCGGCTGGGCGGGGCCTTCGTGGCCGTCCAGGACGGCTCGCATCTCGTCCTCGATCTGGACCAGCAGATCGTTAAACTCGGTCCTGATGTCCAGCAGCTCGACCTTCTCGGCCTGCCGCTCGATGCCCTCCACGTCGCAAGCGTACCCGAGCGGCCACGTTCCGTGAGCCGCAGCCGCCTCTACAAGACGGAGGGGATCGTCCTGCGCAGCATGGACCTGGGCGAAGCCGATCGCGTGCTCACCGTCCTTACCCCGCGCCTCGGGAAGCTGCGCATCATCGCCAAGGGCATCCGGCGGCCGCGATCCCGGCTGGGCGGGGGGCTCGAGCCGTTCAGCGACGTGCATCTGGTCCTGGCCATCGGTCGCACCTTCGACGTCGTGACCCAGGTGGCGCTGGAGGATCCGCATCTCGGCCTGCGCAACGACCTGCATTCGACGGCCGCGGCCTGGTACCTGGTCGAGCTGGCGGATCGCTTCTGCGAGGGATCGGCGGATTCGCACGACGCATTCGTGCTGCTGGCACAGGGCCTGGCGGCCCTGGACGCCGCCCCCGAGGAGGTTTCGCGCGAGCTGATCGCGCGCTGGTTCGAGCTCCACCTGCTCGACGCCATGGGCTTCCGGCCGGAGCTCAGCCTGTGCCTCGAATGCGGGGACGAGATCGGGCCGGATGGGAACTCGTTCTCACCGGTGGCCGGCGGCGTGCTCGGGCCCGAATGCGCCCACGCGGCGCTCAACGCACGGCCCATCGACGCCGACGCCCTCAAGGTGCTCCGCCACCTGCAGCGCTCCGCCCTCGGCGACGTGCTGCGCCTGCGACTGCCATCCGCGGCCGCTCGGCAGGTTGAGCGACTGCTGCACGCCACCGTTTCCGCCGTGCTCGAGCGGGAGCTGCGCAGTCGCGATTTCTTCGAGGAGGTCGCGGCGCGCCAGTCCACCGTGGCGCTGACGGTGGCCGAGGATGCGGTGGAGCTCGCCGGCGGCCGGTGACCAGTCGGCTCGGCGCCCTCTCCGCGGCATTCTCCGCGGAGCTGTTCCGCCGGGTGCGGCGGGCGTTCCTGCTGTCCCTGGGGCTGGCAATGCTGGCGGTCTTCGCACTGGGCGCATCGATCCTGCCCGATGCCTACGCCACTAACCTGCTGCTCGCCTACGGGGTGTTCCTGGCGGTGTTCGGCGGCGCCCTGGCCGTCACGTTGCTGCGCGAGCTGGGCGGGCCGTTCGGGGACGCGCTGGCCGTCGCCCTGTGGAGCCGTCGCGAGGCGGAGCAGAACCGCCGCGCGGCGGGCGCGGGGCGCATCCTGCGCAACCCGGCGGAGGCGCGTGCCTGGCTGGCTGCGCACCCGGAGCCGGGCATGCCGGCCGCCCGGCTCTCCGCGCACGTCATGGCTGGCGACCTGGTCGCGGCCCGCGCGACGCTGGACGCCTACCCGACCGCGACAGCGACTGACCGGTTCGAGATCCTGGACGACAGGTGGTTTCTCGACTTCCTCGAGGGCGGGATGCCCTCGCTCGACCCTCTGGCGGCCGCTGCCACCGAGATCGAGGATCCGCGGGAGCGGACGTTCGCCGCGGTGACGGTCGCGACGCTGCGGGCGCACGCGGCGGCCGCGAGCGGCGCGGACTGGGTGAGCCCGCTGGCCGGCGAGCGGGCGCGCGTCGGCGACCGGGCGGGCGGCATCGTGGGGGCCCGTTACGTGGTGGTCAGCTGGACGCTGCTGATGGCCATTGCCAGCGCGCTGGTGGGCGTGGCGCTGGGCGTGGGCCGGATCTCCGGGATCTGGCCCTGAGCGGGGCGAGGCCAGGAGCATCCATCGTGCGCGGCGGCTAGGCTAGACTCGGCGGCCGATCAACATCGGCCCAACATCTGCTGCATCGAAGATCGCACGTCCAGGAGCGTCCACCGCCCGTGCCTGCCCCGAACATGGAGACCATCGTCTCGCTCGCCAAGCGGCGCGGGTTCGTCTTCCCGTCCAGCGAGATCTATGGCGGCATGGGCGGCTTCTGGGACTACGGCCCGCTGGGCGTGGAGCTCAAGAACAACATCAAGGCGGCCTGGTGGCGCTCCATGGTGCAGCTCCGCGACGACATCGTCGGCCTCGATGCCGCGATCGTCATGAACCCCCGCGTCTGGGAGGTGAGCGGGCATGTCGGCGGCTTCAGCGACCCCATGGTCGATTGCCGCAACTGCAAGCTCCGCTTTCGCGCCGACGACCTGAAGGGCCCTCCGTCGGAGATCGCCTGCCCGAACTGCGGACAGCGGGGAACGCTGACCGAGGCGCGCCAGTTCAACCTGATGTTCAAGACGCACGTCGGGCCGCTGGAGGAGAGCGCCAGCGTCGCGTACCTGCGCCCGGAGACCGCGCAGGGCATCTTCGTGAACTTCGACAACGTGGCGACCACCACGCGCAAGAAGCTGCCGTTCGGGATTGCCCAGATCGGGAAGAGCTTCCGCAACGAGATCACGCCGGGCAACTTCATCTTCCGCGACCGCGAGCTCGAGCAGATGGAGATGGAATACTTCGTCCACCCGGCTGAGGAGGACCGGTGGTTCGCCTACTGGGTCGAGGCGCGCCTCCGCTGGTGGACCGATGAGCTGGGCATCGCCGCCGAGCGCCTGCACCTGCGTCCGCACGATGCCGACGAGCTGAGCCACTACTCGAAGCAGACCACCGACATCGAATACGACTTCCCGATGGGCTGGTCCGAGCTGGAGGGCATCGCCGACCGCACGGATTACGACCTGCGCGCCCACGCCGCGGGGTCGGGGAAGGGGCTCTCCATCTTCGACGAGGCGACCGGGGACCACGTGACGCCGTATGTCATCGAGCCGGCCATGGGCGTCGACCGGGCGGTGCTGACCGTGCTCCTCGACGGCTACGAGGAGGAACAGCTGGCCAAGGAGAAGCGGGTCGTGCTCCGCATCCGCCCGGCCCTGGCGCCGATCAAGGCAGCCGTCCTGCCGCTGCTGCGCAACCGCCCGGAGCTGGTCGAGCGGGCTCGGGCCCTCACCGGCGACCTGAAGCGCCGCCTGCCCTCCACCTACGATGACACCGCATCCATCGGGAAGCTGTACCGACGCCAGGACGAGATCGGCACGCCCTTCTGCGTCACCGTGGACGTCGACTCGCTGGAGGACGGCGCGGCCACCATCCGCGAGCGCGACTCCATGACCCAGGAGCGGGTGGCCCTGGCGGCGATTCCCGAGCGGCTGTCAGCATTGCTGGACGGGTCCGCGACGTGGGCGGGCGTGCCCCGGGAGCCGGCAGCCGTCGACGGAGCCGATGGAGCCCCGTAACCGCTCGCTGGCCGATGCTCGGGCCGCCTTCGAGCGGGGCGATCACGAGCAGGTCGTGCGCCTGGTGACGGCCCTGCTGGACGAGCGGCCCGGCGATGACGCGGCGCATGAGCTCCGCGCGCGGGCCGCGCTGGCGCTGGGCCGCACCGCCGACGCCGAGCGCGACGCGCAGGACGCGGTCCGCCTGGATCCTGACGAGATCCGTTACCGCGAGCTGCTGGCCCAGGTCCTCGCGGCCGAGGGCGCCCATCGCGACGCCGCCACCGAATATGGGCGGCTGGCGCGCAACGACCCCCGCCAGCGCGACTGGGCGCTGGCGGAGGCGGGGGAGCGGCTCAGCGCGGCGGAGGGAGCGGAGGCGGTGGAGGCCGCGCGACGTGCCGTCCGGCTTGACCCGAGGGACGCCTCCACGCAGCTTGCGCTTGCCACGGCACTGGTGCGCACCGGGGATGCGACGGGGGCGCGTGCATCGGCGTCGGCCGCGCTTCAGCTGGCGCCGGACGATGCGCGTGCCCAGGAGGTCATGGCGGACGCCCAGTGGCTGGCCGGCGACGGCCCTTCCGCGTTTGCGGCGTTCCGCCGCCTTGCCCGGCGGCTGGCCGGTTACGAGCGGCGGCGCGTCATCGAGAAGGCACGGCGCCTGTACCGTGCTCGGGCGGGTTGGTTCGGCCGCGCCCTCGCCGCGTGGCCATGGGCGTTCGGCCTCGCGCTGCGCAACGGCTGGCTGCGTATCCGGTGAGCGGCCGACCGGCCCCGACACCGCATCCCGGCGCCGCCACGACGGCCGGGGAGCTGCGGGAGCGGCTCGCGGCCGCGCTCCATGCCGCCATGCGACGGCCGGACGCCGAGGCCATTGCGCTCACCGCGGACCGCACCAAGGCGATGGCCGTGGCCCTGGCCGGCATGCCGGATGACGCGCCAGTGACGGTGGCGCGCCTCGAGCTCTCCGTGCGGCAGGCGGCGACGGTGCTTGGCTTTCATCCGGAGCACGTCCGCCGCCTGATCCGTTCTGCTCGTCTCCGCGCTCGACGCACCGGCGGCGACTACCGCATCGCGCTGGACGAACTCTGGCCGTTGCTGGAGGCCCGCTATCGAGAGCCCGGCCGGCGCCGTGTGCGACCACGGCGATGAGCGACCTCCGGGTCGTGGCATCGGCCGAGCTGGATGGCTCCGAGTGGGCCGAGCTGACCGAGCTATGCGTCGCTGCCTTCGACGAGCCGTGGGACGGGTACTGGGAATCGATTGGCCCTGGCGTGCACGTCGTCGCGCGAGACGACGATGGTCGCATCCAGGCGCACGCGGCCATCGTGGACCGCGCCCTGTATCCCGGGGTCCTGATCGTGCCGACGGCCTACGTCGAGGCCGTCGCGGTCCTGCCGGAGCGGCAGCACAGCGGCCTCGGCACCGAGGTCATGCAGGTCGTCAACGGCATGATCGACGAGCGCTATCCACTGGGCGCGCTGGGAACCGGCTCTCAGCCGTTCTACGCCCGCCTGGGCTGGGAGACCTGGCGCGGCCCGACCTGGATCCGCCTTCGCGACGGCAGCCTGGAGCGCTCGGCGGACGAGGACGGCGGGATCATGGTCCGGCGCACGCCATCGACGCCCGCGACCCTTGACCTCGATGCCCCGATCGCGGTGGACTGGCGACCGGGCGAGGTCTGGTGACCGGTTCTGGCGGCCACATCGGTACAATCTGACCTTCCCCCAGTCCCTGAACGGAGGCCCTCCGTCGCATGGCCAGCACCACCACCCGCAAGCGCAGCACCAAGTCCGCAAAGGCGCAGGGCGCGCCGGGCAAGCTGATCTACACCTTCCCCGAGGGCAACGCGACGATGCGCGGCCTGCTCGGCGGCAAGGGCGCGGGATTGGCCGAGATGACGAATGCCGGCCTGCCGGTGCCCGCGGGCTTCACGATCACCACGGAGGCCTGCAACGCCTACTACGCCGCGGGGAAGGAGCTGCCGCCGGGGCTGTGGGACGACGTGCTGGCGCACATGCACGCGCTGGAGCAGGAGACCAGCAAGGGTTTCGGCGACCCAGCCAACCCCCTGCTGGTCAGCGTCCGCTCCGGCGCCGCGTTCAGCATGCCGGGCATGATGGACACGGTCCTGAACCTGGGCCTGAACGAGGACACCGTCGGCGGCCTCATCCGCCTGACCGAGAACGAGCGCTTCGGCTATGACGCCTGGCGTCGCTTCGTGGCGATGTTCGGCCGCATCGTGCTGGACATCCCGGCAGCGGAGTTCGACGAGCCGTTCGAGGCTCTCAAAGAGGAGCGCGGCGCGAAGCAGGACACGGACCTGACCGCCGACGACCTGCGTGGCGTAGCCGATCGCTACCGCGAGATCGTCCAGGCCAGGACCGGCGAGCCGTTCCCCACCGATCCCTACCGTCAGCTCGAGCTGGCGGTGCGCGCCGTGTTCGACAGCTGGTTCGGCAAGCGTGCCCACGACTACCGCGAGTTCAACAAGATTCCGCACGACCTGGGCACAGCGGTGAACGTGGTGACCATGGTGTTCGGCAACATGGGCAGCGACTCGGGCACCGGCGTGGCCTTCACCCGCGACCCGAACACGGGGGAGAAGGTTCTATACGGCGAGTACCTGACCAACGCCCAGGGCGAGGACGTGGTGGCGGGCGTCCGCACGCCGGCCAAGATCAGCCAGATGCGCGACGAGCTGCCCGAGGTCTATGGCGAGTTCGAGGCCATCGCCGAGCGGCTCGAGCGCCACTACCGCGACGTGCAGGACCTGGAGTTCACCATCGAGCGCGGCAAGCTGTACATGCTGCAGACGCGCTCCGCCAAGCGCACCGCGCCGGCCGCGGTGAAGATCGCGGTGGACATGGCCAACGAGGGGATCCTCTCACGGGAGGAGGCAGTGCAGCGGGTCGACCCGCATCAGATCGTGCAGTTGCTCCTCCCACGCTTCGACGAGGCGGCCAAGGCCAAAGCCGGCGACCGATTCCTGGCCAAGGGGCTCAACGCCTCGCCCGGGGCTGCCACGGGCAGGGCGGTCCTCGACCCGGACCGCGCTGTCGAGGCGAAGGCGGCCGGCGACCCAGTGATCCTGGTGCGCATCGAGACGAGCCCGGATGACGTCCACGGCATGCTCGCCGCACTGGGCGTGCTCACGGCCAGAGGCGGCGCCACCAGCCACGCGGCGGTGGTCGCGCGCTCAATGGGTCTTCCCTGCGTCGCCGGCGCCGAGTCATTGCGCATCGACTACGCCAAGCGCGAGGTGCGTGCCGGGAACGTGACGGTCAAAGAAGGCGACATGATCAGCATCGACGGCACCACTGGCGAGATCTATGCCGGCGAGCTGCCGACCATCGAGGCGCGCTTCGAGGACGAGCACGACCTGGCTACCCTGCTTGGCTGGGCCGATGGCATCCGCCGCCTGCAGGTGTGGGCCAATGCGGACTACCCGCGCGATGCCGAGCGAGCCCGGGCCTTCGGGGCGCAGGGCATCGGGCTGTGCCGGACGGAGCACATGTTCTTCGAGGAGGAGCGCCTGCCCACCGTGCAGCGCATGATCCTCAACGCCACCCGCGCCACCGAGGCCAAGCACCGCCGCGATGCCGGCGGGACGCTCTCGGCTGACGACCAGGAGGCGATCGCCGCCTTCGACGGCGCCCTGGCCGAGCTCGAAGGCCTCCAGACAGATGACTTCGCCGGGCTGTTCCGGGCCATGGACGGCCTGCCGGTGGTCATCCGCCTCATCGACCCGCCGCTGCACGAGTTCCTGCCGTCGCACGACGAGCTGCTCGAGAAGGTGACCCGCCTCCGCACCCGGCTGGAGGATTCGTCCGGCCCTGCCGATGCCGTGGCGGACCGCGCGGCGCCCGCCCTCGAGAAGGGCCTGACCCGGATCTTCGGCGAGAAGGACGCAGCGCGGGCCATGAAGCTCATCGGCCGCCAGGGCAACGCGTCCACGGCGGGCGCTGGGGACCGCGCCGGCATGCAGGCCGAGCTGGCGGAGGCAGAGGAGCTGCTCGCCGCCGTGGAGCAGATGCGCGAGGTCAACCCGATGCTGGGCATGCGTGGCTGCCGGCTGGGGCTGCTGATCCCGGACATCGTCCGCATGCAGACGCGGGCCATCCTGGCCGGCGCGGCCCGGGTCGCGGCGGAGGGCAAGAAGCCGCTGCCGGAGATCATGATCCCGCTGGTCGGGCACGTGAACGAGCTGGCAGAGACGCGACGCGTGCTCGAGGCCGAGGTCGCGGCGATCGTGAAAGCCTCTGGCCAGCAGGTCGACTACAAGTTCGGCACCATGATCGAGGTGCCGCGCGGCGCCCTCACCGCAGGTGAAATCGCGGAGCATGCCGAGTTCTTCAGCTTCGGCACGAACGACCTGACCCAGATGACGTTCGGGTTCAGCCGCGATGACGCGGAGGGCAAGTTCCTGCTCCAGTACGTCGACCGCAAGATCCTCCCTGAGAACCCATTCCAGGTCCTGGACCGCGACGGCGTCGGGCAGCTCGTCCGCATGGCGACCGAGCGCGGCCGCGCCGCACGCAAGAACCTGAAGGTCGGTATCTGCGGAGAGCATGGCGGCGACCCGTCGAGCATCGCCTTCTGCCACGAGGTCGGGCTGGATTACGTCTCCTGCTCGCCGTTCCGGGTTCCGGTGGCGCGCCTGGCGGCCGCGCAGGCAGCCATCACCCAGACCGAGACGCGCGACAAGTAGCGCAGCGGCGCACGGCTGCTGTGGAGGTTACGGCGTAGCCGTGGGCGCCGCGGTGGGCGAGGGGATGGGCGTAGGAGCGAGCGACGGCGTGGCGCTCGGTGGGGGAATGGTGGCCCTGGGGGTTGCGGTGGGGTGCGGTCGCGCGCTCGGAGTGCGGCTGGCGATCGGCGTTGGCACGCTTACCGGCGGCGCCACGCTGGCCTGCGCCGCCGAGGCCTGAGCAGCAGTCGAAGCGTGCGCCGTAGCCGATGCGGTCGCGGACGCGTGGGCGCTCCGCTGGCGCGGCGTCGGGCTCGGTCTCGTGGTCGCCGCGGGCTGGCCGGTGTTCCCCAGCACCTCCTGGGTCTGATGATCAGAGTCAGCGCCAGGATTGCCCAGCGGCGGACGCCAGCCGGTCGCTGCCGCGCCGGCCACCACGGCAGCGGCAGACACGGCGAAGGCTCCACCCGCCGCCAGTGCCACGCGGCCCCGCGCCCGCGGACGCGGGGCGGGGGTCATGGCCTGCGCCGGCGCGGGACCGGCGCCGTCGAGCTCGACCGCGGTCAGCATGTCGAACGCCGCGATCTGCAGCCGGCACTCGGGGCAGAGCGAGGCGTGCACGATGACGTCGCGTGGCAGGTTCTCCTGTGTCCCGTCGAGCAGCCAGGCGCGAATGCGCCGATGCGGATCCCGGGCGTCGCGACGCTCGCGCCGCCGCTCGCGCCCGCTCATGGCGCGGCCGCCCCACGAGGCCGGCCGATGGCCCAGGCCGCGGCGTCGTCGACGCGTCTCGAGATCTCGCCCTCCGGCAGTGACGGGATGGGGTTCTCGCGCAGCTCGTGGCTCGCGGCCGCGAGGTAGTGCGTGCGCGCCACGTACAGCAGGTCGCGGGTCACCCCCAGGCTTTGGCCGAGCACGGTGGCCACGTCCGTGATGTCCAGCCGCTCGATCGCGCCGGCGACGAGCGCTGCTCGCTCCTCGACGGGGAGCTGGGCCAACGCCTTGACGGCAGCCGGGCCTACCTGCAGCGAGCCGAGCGCGGCGTGCCGGATGTCCACTGGCACAGCGTGGCCTGCCGCCGATCGGCGCACCTCGCGCAGCACCCTTGCCCGCAGCCAGGCGGCCGCCCGTTCCGGGTGCCGCAGCTCGTCCGCCCGGGCGGTGCCGGCGGCCAGCGCCCGGCTGGCTGCCGCCCCCGCCAGGCTGGCATCGCCGAGGGTCAGCAGCAGCGCAAAGCCGTGCAGACGCGGGCCGTGCACGTCACGGAAGGCGGCGCGCAGCAGATCCGCTGCGCGAGGGTCTCGGGATGCGGGAAGGAGCGTGGCGGACATGACCCCGGTGCGGTGCGGTTTGGTGCTGGCTGACGGGGAGGAGTGTACCGACGGCGTCCAGCCACCCGGGCATTACAGGTCGGCGATTGGCGACTATGCGAGGAATTCGTCCCCGAAGAGCACGCAACCGGGATCCAGGAGATCGGTCAGCAGGTCGCCGTCGTCATCGATGCCGTTCGTGCAGTTGGCCGCCAGGGGCGTGGCCGTCGGCTCCGGCGTCGGCGGAGGCGGTGGCGGGGTCGGCTCCGGCGTCGGCGGCGGAGGCGTCGGCAGCGGCGTCGGGGGTGGCGTCGGCGGAGGCGGTGGCGGGGTCGGTACCGGCGTCGGGATCGGGGAAGGCGGCGGCGTCGGCGCAGGTGGGGAGCTGGACGAACCAGGCTGGCTCGCTCCCGGCGACGATGGCGTCGAGGGATTTGCCGTGGCAGCGGGCACGCTGATACCAGGTGGGAGCGATTGGAACGGGACGGCCTGCGGCGCGCCGGACGCGGTCACAGGCGAGCTCGCGCTCGCCTCTCCTGTTGACGGGGAGGGCGAAACCGAGCCAGACGCCGAGCTCGACGCTCCGAAGCTGAACGGCCAGATGTCCAGCGGTCCACCGCCAACCACGGCCCCCGGGGCGAGGACGGTCCCGGATCCGGCCACCTGCGCGAGGGCCAGCACCAGCACGGCGGCAGCCGGGAAGACATGCCGCACCAGGGGCCACCGGGCCGAGGCCGGCGGCACCGGCGGCGCCACGGCCGGTAGATCCGTTCGGGCAGTGTCCATCGTCGCCAGCGCATCGACCGCTGCGATCGCGTTGCGACATGAGTCGCACCCGACCGCGTGAGCAGCGAGTGCCGGGTCGAGATCGCCAGCTGCCCCGTGCGTCAGCCAGGCGAGGAACGCGGAATGCCGCTGATCGCGAGCGTTGAACAGGCCGCTCACGACGCCTCCTGCCCTGCACAGGCAGCTGCATCTCCATCGGCCGCCGCCGCGACCCGCCGCGCAAGGTCGCCCTCGGCCTGGCGTCGGGCCCACGGCTCTTCGCTGAGCATGGCGTCCGCCCCCTTGACGTAATGGCGTATGGCCCGCGCCACCACGCGTGGTGTCGCGGCCTCGCGCACGCCGAGCAGCTCGCCGACATCTGACTGATCCAGCCGCTCGATGGCGTGTGCCACCACGGCCGCGCGTTCGGGCGCCGAGAGCGTGCGCAGCCCGTGGATGACAACGTCCGTTGCACCCAACGCACGGAGCGTGGCGCGGCGCTCCTCGTCGAGCTCTCGAGTGGCGTTCGGCAGGTGCTGTTGAACCCGCTCGATGAGCCCGCCATCGAGCTGGCGGAGGACGCGCCGCCGCAGCCAGCCAGCGGGCCGTGTCAATGGCTGGCGAGCCCCTCGCCGAGCAGCGGCGTCGAGGGCACGGCGCCACGCCGCGTTCGCGGCATACTGGTCGCCAAGCGCGACGAGCATGGCGAAGCCCCGCAGACGGACCTGCTCATCAGCGGAAATCGGCTGCGCGACCACGGCGCGGCCAGCCCTGGAGAACATTCGGGAATTCATGCCCTGGTACGGATAGGGTAGTACCCATGGCGTGCAAGCGCCGGGCCAGCCCATTCGACGTTGCGTCCAGTAACCACTGCCGTAGTCATTGACAATGCGGTAAAATATCGTCCCAGGTATTGACAAACCCCTTGACAACCTCCTCCGAGCTCCGAGGCATTCTCTCCGCGTGACTTCTTCCGGCATTCCTGCCGAGATCAAATCCAAGCTGCCCGTCGTGGATGTGGTGGGCGAGACCGTTGCGCTCAAGCGCGCCGGCTCCGCCTACAAGGGGCTGTGCCCATTCCACTCCGAGAAGACGCCGTCGTTCGTGGTCAGTCCCGAGCGCGAGTCGTGGCACTGCTTCGGCTGCGGCGAGGGAGGCGACATCTTCACCTTCCTCATGAAGCGCGATGGCCTCGAGTTCCGTGAGGCGCTGGCGCGCCTGGCGGAGAAGGCCGGCGTCGAGCTGAGCGAGCGAACGGCACGGGAAGATCGGCGCAAGGCCCGCTTGCGCGAAGCGCTGGAGGCGTCGGTCGCCTGGTATCGCGAGGTGCTGGTTCAGACGAAGCAGGGCGAGAAGGCGCGCGAGTACCTGGCCGAGCGCGGCTTCAGCGATCAGACGCTTGATCGCTTCACGGTCGGCTACGCCCCGAACAACTGGGAGATGCTGACCGGTCGCCTGCAGGCGCGTGGCTTCTCGGCCGAGGAGCTCATCGGCTCCGGCCTGGCCAGCCCGTCCAACCGCGGCGGCGTGATCGACAGGTTCCGGGGCCGCGTGATCTTTCCCATCCGCGACAGCTCGGGCCGAGCCATGGGCCTTGGCGGCCGGATCATGCCCGGGCTGGAGGGACCGAAGTACCTCAACTCGCCAGCTGGTCCGCTGTTCGACAAGAGCCGCACCCTGTACGCGATCGACCTGGCACGGCCGGCCATCCGCCGCGACAAGCTGACGGTGATCGTCGAGGGCTATACCGATGTGCTGGCGGCCCACCAGGCGGGCTTCGAGAACGTCGTGGCCAGCCTGGGCACGGCACTCACGGCCGGGCAGGTGGAGCTCGCCACCCGCTATGCCGATGCGGTCGCGCTCGCCTACGACGTGGACCTTGCCGGTGAAACGGCAACCCAGCGTGGCCTGCTGGAGGAGCTGGGCCCGGTGGTGAGCAAGGTCAGGGTCATCCGCATTCCAGCCGGCAAGGATCCGGACGAGTTCATCAAGAGTGACCCGGACGGCTGGCGAGCGGCAGTGGCCGCTGCCACCGAGCTGCTGCCGTATTTCATGCAGCGCGCCGCGGCCGACGTCGACATGCGCCAGCCGCAGGGGCGCAGCGCCTACACGCGCCGCATGCTCGACCTGCTGCGTCGCATCCCGGATCGCGTCGAGCAGGACTCGTACGTGCCGGGACTCGCGAAGCTGGCCGGCATCGACGAACGGGTGCTGCGCGACGAGCTGTCCCGCGGCCCGCAAGCCGTGCCCGTGCGACCGCCGGAGCCGGCGACGCGACCGGACGCCGAGCCGGTGCTGATGCCGCTCGAGCGCGAGGCCCTGACCCTGCTGCTGCTGAACCCGGCGCTGGCCGCGGAGCAGGGGAGCCAGCCGCTGCCATTCCGCGATGAGTGGGCGCGTGCCCTGGGCGAGGCTTGGATCGCGGCGGTCAAGGGCTCCGCCCAGCGGCCCGAGCTCGAGGCCTTCGTGACCAGCCTGGACCCCGCCAGCGGCGAGCTGGCGCGCAGCCTGCTCGCATCGGCCCGCATGCGCGGGGTCGTGGCGGACCCCGGGATCGACCGCGAGGCGCTCCGCGTCTGCCTGCTCCGCCTTCGGAAGGAGCAGGTCCAGGAGCGGCTGGCCGACCTGCAGGCCCTCATCAGTGTCGGAGCGCAGGACCCGGACCGGACCGCGTTCCAGGATCTCGAACGACAGTTCCAGGTGCTGCACCTCGAGCGGGAGCAGCTTGAACAGGCGATCAAGCCGTCGGCCGTGGTGGCCGGCGAAAGGAGGAATTGACCTAGTGGCGACGACCACGACCACTCGAACCCGCCCGAAGGGCGGCACGACCGAAGCAAAGCCGAAGGAGGCCAAGCCAGCGCCCCTGAAGGCGACGACGGCCAAGACGGTCACGAAGGCGCCCGCCACCAAGGCAACGGCGGCGAAGGCGAGCGCGCCAGCGAAGACAGCCGCCACCCCGAGGGTTTCCGGCGCCCCGCAGGCTGCGGCGGCCCGGAATGGCAAGGCAACCGGCCGGAAGGCGCCTGCCACAGCTGTCGCCACGAAGCCGACCGCGGCCAAGCCATCGGCCACGAGGGCGGTGGCCGCGAAGGTTGCTGTCGCCAAGACGGCTGCCGTGAAGGCAGCCGCCCCGAAGGCCGCTGCGCCGAAGGGGGCAGCCGCCACCAAGGCTGGTGCCGCCAAGGCAGCCGGCCCGAAGGTCGATGCCCCGAAGGCATCCGTGACGAAGGCTCCGGCCAAGGCGCCCAGCAAGGGACCGGCCGCGAAGAAGTCGTCGGCCAGGGACCAGGGCCGCAATGGCAAGGCGGCCGCCGCGGTGATCGAGACGCTGCTGGACAAGGGCCGCAGCGAGGGCTTCCTGACGCAGGACCAGATCCTCGAAGCGATCCCGCAGCCCGAAGAGAACCTCGGCCAGATCGAGGAGCTGTACGCCGCCGCCGAAGAGGCCGGTGTCGAGGTCCTGGACGCGGAGAACCAGCCGACCCTGATCGCGGAGCCAGAGGAGGAGGTCGCCGAAGCGGCGACCGGAACGGCCAAGGCGGCCGCTCCCGGCGAGGAGGACCTCGAGGCGCTGGCCGCGGACCTCATCGGTATCGACGACCCGGTCCGCATGTACCTCAAGGAGATCGGCAAGGTCGCCCTGCTCACCGCGGAGGAGGAGGTGGTCCTGGCCAAGGCCATCGAGCTTGGCGAGAAGGCGGTCGAGGACCCGGCCCGCGCGCTGACCGACCTCTACACGTGGGTCAGCACCAACTCGGAGCCCAAGGCCCGGAGCATGGCGGCCATGCGCGCCTTCGACCTGCCGAAGGAGTCGCCGCACGTCGCCATCGATGCGATTGACTGGTGGACCAAGCGCAAGCGTCGGCAGATCGAGGCGCCGGTCGTCAAGCTGGCCAAGGCCCGCAAGGCATCGGACCTGACGGACGAGGCGCGTGAGCGGATCATGCATGCCGAGTCGCTGCTGAAGCTGTTCGGCAGCGATCCGGCCGAGGCGTTGAAACAGGCCGTGCTGTTCGGGCACAGCTATCGGTTCAAGGCCATCGATCACGCCGGTGCCAACGAGCTGACGGAGCTCGAGCGCTGGGCGCGGGAAACCGCGCAGTCGATCGTGCGCGCCTATATCGAAGACGGGCAGGACGCGGCCTACCTGAAGGAGCTCGGCTACGACCCCGCCATCCCGCTGGACGTGCCGCTCGAGAAGCGGTCCGGGCGGCTGGTCGAGCAGAGCGTGGATGCGCGCAAGCGCTTGACCGAGGCGAACCTGCGCCTGGTGGTCAGCATCGCCAAGAAGTACATCGGGCGCGGAATGAGCTTCCTGGACCTCATCCAGGAGGGCAACATCGGCCTCATTCGCGCAGTCGAGAAGTTCGACTACGAGAAGGGTTTCAAGTTCAGCACCTACGCCACGTGGTGGATCCGGCAGGCGATCACCCGCGCCATCGCCGACCAGGCGCGGACGATCCGGATCCCGGTTCACATGGTGGAGACCATCAACCGGCTGATCCGGGTCAGCCGCACGCTGCTGCAGGAGCTGGGGCGTGAGCCCACGGTCGAGGAGATCGCCCGGCGCATGAGCCGCGACGAGATCATCCGGGAGCTGCGCGACAAGCTGCAGCGCGAGCCGACCGAGGGGGAGGTGGACGAGCGCGAGGCCATCGGCCCGCAGACGGTCTCACCGGAGAAGGTCCGCGAGATCATGAAGGTCAGCCAGGAGCCGGTCAGCCTCGAGACGCCCATCGGCGAGGAGGAAGACTCCCACCTGGGCGACTTCATCCCGGACCTGGCGTCGGTGGCACCGGCCGACGCCGCGAGCCACCAGCTGCTCAAGGAGCAGGTGGAAGGCGTGCTCGACTCGCTCACGCCGCGCGAGCGGCGCGTGCTGCAGCTTCGGTTCGGCCTGGAGGATGGCCGCAGCCGGACGCTGGAGGAGGTCGGCCGCGACTTCAACGTGACCCGCGAGCGGATTCGGCAGATCGAGGCCAAGGCGCTGCGGAAGCTGCGGCACCCGAGCCGCAGCCGAAAGCTCAAGGACTACCTGGAGTAGCCCAACCCGTCTCAGCGGCACCATGAAGCGGGG
>DASSEC010000057.1:0-6110 GCA_035696685.1 Candidatus Limnocylindria bacterium
CCAACTCGGCGTGGATCTGCCCCTCACCGTCGAGCGCCACCTGGTCGCCACCGCGCGCCTGGACCGTGACGACCGAGTCCCGTTCGGCCACAGCGACCTGGTGCAGGGCTACTACTGCCGGCCCGAGGGCGCCGACCACTATCTGATGGGCTGGACCCATGCGGAGCCGCAGGTCGATCCCGATGACTTCGACCGCTCCCTCCACCGCGAAGAGGAGCTTGCCCTGATCAACGCCGTGGCCCGCCGCTACCCGGCGCTGCAGGACGCATCGCCACGCGGCGGCTGGGCGAGCCTCTACGACGTCAGCCCCGATTGGCAGCCGGTCATCGGCGAGATCGGCGAGGGCGTCTACGTCGATGCGGGCACCAGCGGCCACGGCTTCAAGCTCGCGCCCGCCCTGGGGCGGCACGTCGCCGACCTGGTCCTGGGCAATCCGGACCCCAGGCTCGAGCAGTTCCACCCGCGACGCTTCCAGGCCGGCGAGCTGCTGGCGTCGGGATATCGCGACTCGCGAATCCTCGGGTAGCCGCTCAGGAACGCGGCGATTCGGCCGGTTTCGCGGCTCCGGCACGGCGGCGGGCGAAGGCCGGCAGCCAACGGTCGCGCAGGTTGACGAGGGCAATGCCGCCGATGACCAGCGCGGTTCCCAGGATCGTGCGCGCGTCGACCCGCTCCTGCAGCACGGCAGCGCCCAGCACGATGCCGAACACGGGCAGCAGATAGGCGACGAGCGACGTCCGCGTGGCTCCCCAGCGGCCCAGCAGCCGGAAGAAGACCAGGTAGGCGGCCCCCGACCCGAGCAGGCCCAGCCAGACCACGGCCAGGATCGCGTCGAAGCGTGCCGGGATCGTCAGTGGGCGCTCGAAGAGCAGCGCCAGGACCGCGCTGATCAGCAGCGCGAAGCCGACCTGGAAGACGGCGGGGATCATCGGCCGCAGGCCATGCACGAAGCGCCGGGCATATACCGCGCCGGTCGCGTACGAGATGGATGAGCCGATGAGGGCCAGGGCGGCCAGCACGTTCGTCCCGGCCACCACGCCGGGATCGAAGCCGACCAGGATGGCCACGCCCACGAAGCCGATCAACAGGCCAGCCACCCGGGGCGGCGTGATGCGCTCGTCGGCCAGCGCCGCGGCGGCGATCAGGATCACGAACAGGGGAACGCTGGCGTTGAGGATCGCGGCCAGGGTGGAATCCGTGCTCTGCTCCGCCCAGGTGATGAGCGAGAACGGCAGCGCCACGTTGAAGACGGCCATCATGAACAGGTGCGCGTACGTCCGCGTGCCGCGTGGCAGCGCCTCCCGGGCGACGGCCACCACGGTTGCCAGCAGGATGAAGCCAATCAGCAGGCGTGACGTGACCAGCGTGAACGGCTGCAGCCCTGCTTCCACGCCGATCTTGATGAACAGGTAGCTGCTCCCCCACAGGAAGCCCAGCAGGACGAAGAGCAGCCAATCGACGGGCGAAGTGCGGGCGTTCATGGAATTGCGAAGGGCCTCCGGGACGTTGTCGATGGCGTTGAAACGGCCGATGCGTCCGCATCGTGAGATCGGGCCGCTCCCGGCAGCCTGACCGCCAAGCATGTCACGAATTGTCGGCTTTCCATCGGGGCGGCGCAGGCCATCCGGTCCCGGGCGACCGTGCCATTTGGCCGGCAGAACAGGCCATCCGGGACGTTTTCAGCGCGACCCACGAACCCGAGAGTAGGCCCAACAAACGCAAGCCCAATTTCCCGAAAGTCGAGGTTTCACGGAAATGTTCAAGCGGTTTCGGACGATCGGCATTGTCCTGGCGCTCATCGGCCTTGGATTCGTTGCGGCCGGTGGCTTCGCCTTCATGAAGACCCAGGAGGGGTACAAGTCCCTGAACGCGTTCAGCACGGCGCAGAACGTCACGCTGAGCTACAACGAGCAGGGCCAGCTGGTGGACCGCGGCGAGACCGCCGAGGCCGAGTCGATCATGTCGCTGCTGAAGAACGACTGGGGCTACCCGGTCAACCAGGGCGACCTGAATCCCAAGGATCCCATCGTCAACACGGCCAGCGAGTACATGTACCAGATGGCCACCATCGCCTACCACACGCTGCACAGCACGGTCACCGTGAACGTGCCGGCGGACGTGGAGTACAACGGCAAGCTGATCAAGGCCGGTGACTACGAGGTCGCGGCGAACGGCCGCTACTGGACTGGCTTCGACCGCCTGTCCCCCATCGACGGCCCGGCACGCGCAGCGATCTGGTCTGACACCGCGCATGCCCTGATCGCCGAGCTCGGCGTCGGCACCGCCACCGCATCGGCCCTGCAGCTGGGCCTGGCGATCGCAGCCCTGTTCGCAGGCCTGGGCGCCACGCTCATCTTCGCGGGAGCCGGCCTGGTATGGGCCACCCGCCCCGAGCGCGTCGAGGTTCCGGAGCTTCGCCCGGTCGCACTGCCGGCCTGACAGATCCCGAGCTTCCAGGCAGGAGCCTGGCCTTCGGGCCAGGCTCTTCGCTGTGCGCTGGTTGCTCCCCGTGAGAACCTGACGTGCACCGCAGAGTCCGGCCGTATTTAGCCGGATTTGAACGCGGACGGAGTACGGCTGCTCTTACTCGGTGATCGGCCCCGCCATGAGGGCCGGCAAGAGGCTGAGGGATGGAGCGGAGGCTCGTCGAGCGGGCGATGCACGGCGACGAAGAGGCGTTCGACCTGCGGGTCGAACGCATCGGCGATGGCCTTCACTCCGTGGCGCGCCGGATCCTGCGCGACACCACCCTCGCGGAAGATGCCACCCAGCAGGCCTTGCTTGCCGCGTGGCGCAACCTGCCGCGGCTGAGGGATCCCGACCGCTTCGAGGCGTGGGCGTATCGGCTCCTGGTGAACGCATGTCATACGGAGGCGCGTCGCGAAAGACGTCAACGCGGCCACCTGCGGCTGCTGCCTCACGACGAGCCGTCGGCCCTGGATCCGGCCTCATCCATCGCCACCCACGACGAGCTTGACCGCGCGTTCCGGGAGCTCAGCGTTGAGCACCGGACGGTGGTCGTGCTCGTCCATTACCTGGGTCTGACACCAGCCGAAGCTGCCGACACGATGGGGACGCCCACCGGCACGGCGCGCTCCCGGCTGCACTACGCACTTCAGCACCTGCGCGGCGCCCTCGAGGCCGGCGCGCGGGTATCGGCGAAGCGAGGCACCGCATGACGCGCGACGCAGAGCTCATTGGACTGGTGGAGCAGTACCTCGACGAGCTCGAGGGCATCACTCCCCTGCCAGTGGCGCTGCGTGACCGCGTGCGGGCCGAGCTTCCGCACATGAAGCAGGTCCGCCCCGCGGTGGGCCTGGCGAGGTTCTCCGAGATGAGCAATCCGTTCAAGATCGGCATGGCGGCAGCCGTCCTGGGTGTCGCGGCGCTGATCGGCTTCCTGTACTACCAGCAAGGCAATGCCCCAGGCTCCAACCGCAGCCCATCCCCCACCGTGGCCGCCAAGGCGGCCGTGCCTGATGAGCTGCGCCATCCCTTCCTCGGCCCGAGGCGCGATATCCCGGGCGTCCCGGTGGTCGATCAGACCATCATGGTGTTCGATGACCTGGCCATGTCAATCGAGTACGGCGGTGGTGGCCGGGCCTTGCAATCGATGGTTTTCGAGGCGGGGCCGGGCAAGCTCCGGCTGGTCTCGGCCAGCGCCGAGGCTTGCGACAACGGCGCCGCCGGCACGTATTCGTACAGCTTTACGCCGGGGGGCACCTTGCTGACCCTACAGGCAGATGCCGAAACGTGCGCCGCGCGCAAGACCGCGCTCGAGGGGACCTGGGAGCGCTCCAATTGCCGGAGCCCCGACAACTGGTGCCTGGGCGTGCTAGAGGCCGGTACCTATTCCTCCCACTACTTCGAGCCGCGGCCCCGTCTTGCCTGGCATCCACGGTACGGCGCGTTCAAGTTCCAGGTGCCCGATGGATGGGCGGCGTACACCGATTATCCCGACGCGTACGGCCTTGCACCGGCCGCCTCGTACACAGCAGTGCCTGGCAACGAGTGCTACGACTGCTCCGGAAACAACTCCGCCGTCACGGTGCTCGCCTCACCGCGTGCCGCGACGCAGGACTGCAAGGAGACGAATGACACCTCGGTGGGCGGCTCGATCGACGACATCGCCGCGTGGCTGACGCACCATCCTGGTGTGGTCGCCAGTGCGCAGAACGCAACGGTGAACGGTTACCGCGCCATCGAGCTCGACATGCGCGTGGCCGATAGCTGGACGGGGACCTGCGGGAGCAAGCAGGACGGCTTCGTCGCCGTGCCGCTCTTCTACCACCAGGCGAGCTATCACTGGGCGTTCCCCAAGGGGGATCGCTGGCACATGTACCTGATTGATCTCGGCAGCGGCGAGACGGTCGCCGTGGTCGTGGACACCGATCCGGCTCAGCTGGACGCGTTCGTGACCGAGACGCGGCCGATCATCGACACGTTCACCTTCCCAGAGCCGTAGAAGCCTGCACCGGGGCGGCGCTGCTCCAACGCCGCCCCGGTCGTCCTCCGGGCCTGGCTACCGCCAGCTGACGCTGACCACCTCGACCGGGGCGGCAATGCCCTTCAGCTCCAGCGTGCGCCGTCCGGCCTCGGCAAAGGCGCGTCGCGACCCGGCCAGTGTCGCCGCCGAGACGAGGACCTCCCCACCATCGGCTGCCGCTCCGATGCGCGCGGCCTGGTTGACCCCGGTCCCCGCGTAATCCAGGCCGACCCGGTTTGCCTCCGCCTGGTGGATGCCGATGCGGACTTCGGGCGCGAACCCCTCCGCGTCGCGGTGCGCGGCCAGGGCGCGCTGGATGGCCACGGCTGCCTCGACGGCGTTTTCGGCATCGGCGAAGGCGAGGAAGAAGCCGTCACCGGTTGCCTTCACTTCTTCGCCCCCCTGCTCGGCCACCGCGGCCCGGACGGTGCGGTCGTGCCAGCGTTGGAGCTTGTCCCAGGCCTCGTCGCCAACGGACTCGGCCAGGCGCGTGGAATCGACGATGTCGGTGAACATGAAGGCCCGCGTCGTGCGCGTCCTCGTCAGGCCGGCCGAGGCACCATCACCGCCCAATGCGGCGAGTGCCTCTTCGGCGTGGCGCAGGTCCAGCGCGGCGCCGAGCTCCTCGAACGCATCTCGCGCGGTGCGCAGCTCCAGCGCAGCGCGGTCCTTCGCGCCATCCGCCAGGTAGGCATGCGCCAGCACGACGCGGGTGCGGGCCGCTTCGTAGGGAGCCGGCAGCTCGCTCCACAACCCGATGGCCTCGCGGAGATGCTGCGCGCCGACCTCCAGCTCGCCCTGCGCCGCTTCGAGGGCGCCTCTTGCCGTCTTGGCGCAGGCGCGCGCTGGCACCGTCTTGAATACGACGGCCAGGTGCTCCAGCTCGTCGGCCGCCGCCGCGGCTGTCACCAGGTCACCCATCGCAATGGCAATCTGTGATTGCGCCGGCAACAGCCTGAGCCGATGCGCGTCGCTGCCTGGCGGCACCATCCACGACATCGCGCGACGGGGTTCGTCCAACGCCAGCTTGATCGCCGCCGCCGCTGCCTCTGGCTTGCCCTGCGCCAACAGGAGCAGCGAGTTGGCGGGCTCGATTTCCTGGCCGACCCGATTGGCGCCGAGCAGCGCCTCCTCGGCGGCCGGCAGATCCCCACGGTACAGACGAATCTCGCCCATCTGGTACAGCGCCAGCCCCGCGGCGGCCGGGATGTAGCCCCGGAGCTCGGTGGAAGCCAGGCGGGCCTCAGCCTCGGCCTCGGGCCAGTTCCCACGGAGCGTCTTGACGTTCGATCGGAACAGGCGGCACATGCCGGGAAAGCCGTTGATCCCCTCGCGCCGACACCAGCGGTCCTGCGCCTCGGTCCACTCCACGGCCCGCTGGATCTCACCGATCGCGGCGCAGGCCTCAATGGTGCTGCAGCACACGCCACCCGCGGTCTGGGGGTCGAGGTTCCCGTTCATGGCGGTCAACGTCGCCTCGTCCGCCAGCGCCAGCCCCTCCTCGACATCGCCGCGCGCGACGAGCATCGCAGCCTTGGCGCTGAGGGAGAGCGCCGCCAGGTCCTGGTCGCCCAGGCGCACCCCGATCTCGTTCGCCCGGGTCGCCGAGGCCAGTGCTCCATCG
>DASSEC010000058.1:0-7652 GCA_035696685.1 Candidatus Limnocylindria bacterium
GCAGGTTGGCGACGTTCGACAGCTCCAGGGTGAGGTTCCCCTCCCAACCCGGATCCACGTACCCAGCGGTGGAGTGGATGAGCAGGCCAAGGCGCCCCAGGCTCGACTTGCCCTCGAGCCTGGCCACCAGGTCGTTCGGCAGCTCGACCCGCTCCAGCGTCGAGCCGAGCACGAACTCGCCTGGATGCAGGATGAAGGGCTCGTCGCCGGCGATCTCGACCAGCTCGGTGAGCTCCGGTTGCTCCTCGCGCACGTCGATGTACGGGTAGCGGCTGTTGCGGAACACGCGGAAGCGGCGGTCCAGGTGGAGGTCAACGCTGGACGGCTGCACCGCCTCGGGGACGTAGGGATCGATCACGATCCGGCCGGCCTCGATCTCGGCCCGGATGTCCCGGTCAGACAGGACCACGCCTACTCCTCGCCGGGGGTGCTGACCCGCTCGCGCATGAGCCGATCGACCTCACGCTTCAGCGTGCCGATGTCCTCGTAGCTGTGGTAGACCGACGCGAAGCGGATGTAGGCCAGCTGGTCGATGTCGCGCAGCGCCTCTGTGGCCAGCCGCCCGACCTCCTTGGAGGTCACTTCCTGCTCGCCGCGCGCCCGTAGCGTGCTCTCGATGTCGTCCACCGCCTGCTCCGCGCGCGCGATGGTCACGGGGCGCTTCTCCAGGGCTCGCAGCAGGCCGCCGAGCAGCTTGGTGCGGTCGAAGTCCTGGCGTGACCCGTCACGCTTGATGACGGTCAGCCGCGCGCCCTCGGGTCGCTCGTAGGTCGTGAACCGATACGAGCACGTTTCGCATTCGCGGCGGCGGCGGATGGTGCTTCCCGACTCCAGGTCGCGCGAATCGATGACCCGCGTGCCATCGGTGCTGCAGCGTGGACAGCGCAAACGCTCGACTCCCCGTGCGGGCTACACAACGTGTGGTACCGCGCGGCAGCATACCACAAGATGTAGGCATCTCTGCCTGGTCAGCGGGATCGCGAAGGCGGGGTGTCTCGATGCAGGCGAGTGGTGACGGAGACCTCGGCGCGCTTGCCCGGCTCCCAGGCCAGCAGCACCTCCACCACCTCGGCCATCCGCATCCGAGCATGGACGATGTTGGCGTGGGCTCGCTTCCAGTAGTTGAATGGCTCTTCGTCATCCGGCGGCCGGTGCGGGAGCCTGGTGATGGCGCAGCCGCGCTCGGCGGTGACGATGCCGCGCAGGGCCCGCTCGAGGTTCGCCTCGTACTCCATGTGCAGCCCGTGCAGCTCCTCCGGAGCGAGCATGTCCTCCAGCGCCTCGGCACGCTGGTCCAGCTCATCCTCCTCGGCCTGCAGCAGCTGGGCCGCCTCGTCGGGATCCACGTCGCGGCGACGCAGCGCATCGATGGTGTCGGCCGTGCTGAGCAGCCGCTCGTCGATGCTGGCGGTGTGCTCGGCCAGCTCGTCGCGGTAGCGGCGCAGGTCCTTGCCATGGCCCTGTGGCCGGCGGCGGCTGCTGCCCCGCAGGAACGAGGGCAGCGTGGCCAGCGCCAGTGCCGCGACGAAGAGGGAGAGGGGCAGCCGGTCACGCATCTGCATCGGTCCTATCTTGCCTTGCGGCGTTTGATCTCGTCGGTCAGCTTGGGGACGATCGCGAACAGATCCCCCACCACGAACAGGTCCGCGAACTCGCCGATGGGCGCATCCGGGTCCTTGTTGATGGCCACCACGTTCTCGGCGGTCTGCATCCCCACCCGGTGCTGGATGGCGCCGCTGATGCCGATGCCCATGTACAGCGCGGGCTTCACGATCTTGCCGGTCTGGCCGATCTGCAGCTGATAGGGCACCCAGCCCGCATCTGCGGCTGCCCGGCTCGCACCGACCGCGCCGCCCAGCGCGTCGGCCAGCTCCTGCAGCGGCTGGAAGCCCTCCTCGCTGCCGACCCCGCGGCCGCCCGCAACGATCACACTGGCCTCCTCGAGATTCGCCACCGCTGCCTCCGCTGGGTGCGATTCGACGGTACGCGCCGCGCCAAAGGCGCCGGCATCGGCGGCAGGTGCGTCGCTCACCTCGGCCGTGCCGCTGCCACCTTCCAGCGGCGTGAAGGTGTTGGCCAGGACCAGCACCACGCCCGGCCGCGGGGCATCGTCGGTGGGCTCGCTGACCGTGATGACCGTCCCCTGCAGGGTCGCCTGCTCGCTGCGCAGCTTGCCGTCGGCCACGCTCACGGCACGGACCGGCCCGAAGGCGGGCAGCTCCAGCAGCCCCACCAGCGCGGCCGCCAGGTCACGGCCGTTCGGGGCAGCCGGCGCCAGCACCGCCAGTGGCGCGGCGTCCTTGACGGCTGCCGCGGCCGCCGCGGCGAACGTGATGGCCGGCGCCTCGGCCTCGCCCAGGACCACGACTCGCGCTGCCCCGGCGGCACCCAGTCCGGCGGCGCCGGACTTCGCCCCGGGGCCGTAGGCCAGGGCCACTGCTGCTCCGCCGCCGGCGTTTGCCAGCTCGGCCGCGCCCGCGGCCAGCTCCAGGGCGCTGCGCGACGGCTCGCCGTCGGCGAACTCGGCGAGAAAGGCGATGTCGTTGCTCATGGCTCTCCCCTCCTCACCTAGATCAGCTTTCGGGCGGCGAGCCAGTCGGCGATCTTCGTCGCTGCCTCGTCGGGACCCACGTTCTCGATCCGCTCGGTCGGCGGCTTGGCCTCGGGCGGCCGCGCCTCCACGACTCGTGTCAGGGCCGCGCCATGCAGGGTCGCGGGATCGATGCCCAGGTCCGCCAGCGACCACGTTTCGAGCGGTTTGCGCTTCGCCGCCATGATTCCCTTCAGGCTGGCGTAGCGCGGCTCCCCCACCTGGTCGGTCACGCTGGCGACCACGGGAAGCGGCGCCTCCACGATGTCGAACCCGGTGGCCGTGAGGCGGCGGATGCGCGCCACCCCATCGGCCAGGCTCAATTCCGACCCGTAGGACAGCAGCGGCACGCCCCGGATCGCCGCCACCGCACCCGGAACCAGCGAGCCTCGGGCGTCATCGGAGGCCATGCCCATCAAGGCCACGTCGGGGGCCAGCTTGTCCAGCGCCGCCGCCAGGACGCGGGCAGTCGCCCACTCGTCCGAGCCCGCCAGGGCATCATCGGTCACCAGGTACGCCTCATCGCCGCCCATGGCCAGGGCGCGACGCAGTGCCTCTGCCGCCTGCTCGGGACCCATCGACAGATAGACGACCGAGTCCGCGGCGCCGGCTTCCTGCAGCCGCAGCGCCTGCTCGATGGCGTACTCGTCGAGGGGATTGATGATCGACTCGGCGGAGGCGCGGTCGAGCCGCAGGTCGGAGGTGTAGCGCTTCTCCGCCGTGGTGACGGGCACCTGCTTGACGGTGACGACGATCTTCACGCTGGGCTTGATCTCCCTGCTATCGCTTGGCCGATCCGGACACGCCCGCGCGCTGGAGCAGCTGGCGGGCCACGATCAGGCGCTGGATCTGCTGCGTGCCCTCGTAGAGCTGCGTGATCTTGGCGTCACGCATCATCCGCTCGACGGGGTACTCGGTGATGTAGCCGTAGCCGCCCAGGATCTGCACTGCGTCGGTGGTCACCCGCATGGCGGTGTCGCCGGCGACCAGCTTCGCCGAGCTGGTCCAGTAGGGCAGATCCGATGCGTTGGCGTCCACCCGTGCCGCGGCGGCGTAGGTGAGGGCGCGGGCCGCCTCGGTCTGGCTGGCCATGTCGGCCAGCATGAACTGGATGCCCTGGAACTCGACCACGCGCTGGTCGAACTGCTTGCGATCCGCCGCGTACTTGGTGGCCTGGTCGATGGCGCCCTGGGCGATGCCCACCGCCTGGGCGGCGATGCTCAACCGCGAGCGATCCAGCGTGCCCATGGCGATCTTGAAGCCGTCACCCTCGTCGCCCAGCCGGTTCTCGACGGGGACCCTCACGTCGTCGAACGTCAGCTCGGCGGTGGGTGAGCCACGGATGCCCATCTTGTGCTCGACCCGCGGCGCGGCAAAGCCGGGCGTGGCGGTCTCCACGATGAAGCCGCTCATCCCCTTGCGGCCGCCCGCATCCGGATCCGTCAGGGCGAAGACGGTGAGCACGTTGGCCACGCTGCCGTGGGTGATGAAGCGCTTCGAGCCGTTGAGCACGTAGCAGTCGCCATCCAGGCGGGCGCGCATCCGGTTGCTGGCCACGTCGCTGCCGGCGGCCGCCTCGGTCAGCGCAAAGGCGATCAGCCACTCCCCGGAGGCGAGGCGCGGGATGTAGCGGTCCTTCTGCTCGTCGGTGCCCGCCAGCAGGATCGGCAGCGCGCCCAGCTTCTGCACGATGGGGATCAGGCTGGTGGTGGCGTCCACCCGCGCGACCTCCTCGGCCACGATGCACTGGCCCAGGGTGTCGAGGTTCGTGCCGCCGTGGCGCTCCTCGAAGCCGATGCCCAGCAGGTCCTGCTTGGCCAGCAGCTCCTTGAGGTCCCACGGGAACTCGGCGGTGGCATCGATCTCTGCCGCCCGCGGCGCGATCCGCTCCTCGGCCAGCTCACGCACCACGGCGCGCAGCTCGTCGTGCTCAGCGGTCGGCAGATAGGTCACGCGGGTCCTCTTCAGGATTCGTTCGTGGATCGGCGGCCGATTCGGTTGGCGCGGCGTGATCCGGCGGCAAGAGCATACCGAATCGCGCTGTCGACGCGAGGTTCACCGCTCTTCAGGCCCGCCGGGCGCGGCAGTCGAGCTGCCATCCCGAAACTGGGTCACTTGCACCGCCGCGGGCCCCTACGGGGCGAGGCCCTCAGAGCTTGTCCGGCGCGCTGTCGGCTGAGGGATTGACACGGTCTTGCGGCGCAACAACAATCCGGCCCGGCCCGACCCAAGGCGTTGTGCTGATTGGGGGACCTGCCCTTGGAGATGGATGTGCCCCTCTACCTCGACACGCACAAGCACGTTCCGGGACTCACCGCCGAGGCCGTTTCGGCCGCCCACGCCCGCGACCTCGAGGTCCAAGGCAAGCACGGGGTGAGCTACATGCGGTATTGGTTCGATGAGGCGACTGGCAAGGTCTACTGCCTCGCCGAGGCACCGAGCCCCGATGCCATGATCGACGTCCATCGTGAGGCCCACGGCCTCCTTGCCGACGAGATCGTGGAGGTCAAGGAAGGATCCTAGCCAGGACCGCGTCGGGCGAGAGACGTCGCCCGTCCGCTCGCGCCTCCTCGAACACGGACTGACCCAGCAACGTTTCGACGTTGCGCCTGAGGGCCTCGTACTCTTCGCGAACTGCCCGCGGCACCGGCGCCCTGATCAAGTCCCGAACGCGTTCGGCGGCGCCGAGCAGAACGGCCGCCGCGCGTGGATCCCGATCGGTGACCACTGAGGCCAGCTTTTCCATTCCTGACGCGGTCCCCGGCAGGTCTCCGAGCGCCCGACGAATCTCGAAGCTCTGGATGTAGAGCGATCGTGCACGTTCTATGTCGCCGGCCTTCTCAGCCGCGTCGCCCAGGTGTGCAAGCGCGCGCGCCACGCCGCGTTCATCGCCCATCGAGCGCGATATGGCAAGCGCCTGGTCGTGCAGCCGCGTCGCCTCCTCGTGACGCCCTTGGCGACCGAGCATGACGCCCAAGCTATCGAGCGCGAAGGCCTCGCCCCATCGGTCTCCGGCCCGCCGGAATACGGCGATGCCCTCGTCGTACTGGGCCTGCGCCAGATCCGGCTCGCCATCGAGCGCGACAGCCTCTGCCTGGTTGACGATGGTGAAGCCCAGGACGCGCGGATCAGGCTGCTCGAGGGCCCACGCGTAGCTGGTTTCATACAGCCGGCGCGCCGTCGCGTAATCGCCCGAGAGCACGGCGGCGTTCGCGAGATTGTTAGCCGCGAAGGCGATTCCTTCCGGGCCGCCGACCTGGCGGTGGAGCTCGAGGCTCCGTTCGTGGAGCGCGGACGCGGCCTGATGATCGCCGAGCATCAACGCCAGGATGCCAGCGCCGGTATATGCATCCGCCTGCAGCGGCGAGACCTCCCCCGCCGTCGCATCGAGGAAGGACTCGAGCCAGAAGCGGCCCTCGGCCAGGTGGCCGCGGATCTCCCAGAACCGCCACATCCCGGCCGCCAGCTGGAGGCCGTCGCGCTGCTCACCGGGCTCGTCGAGGCTCCACTGGAGTGCGGCCCGCAGGTTGTCGTGCTCCGCGTCGAGGCGCTCCAGCCACTCGCCGGACTCAACGCCCTTGAAGAACTCCGGTTCAGCGCGCGCGACCATGGCGAGGAACCAATCCCGGTGACCGCGAAGCGCGTCCCTTGCCTCGCCCGATTCGAGGAGGCGGTCACGCGCGTACTGCCGAATGGTCTCGAGCTGGCGGTAGCGCGCCTGGGTGCCCTCCGTCTCGGCTACGAGCAGCGACTTGTCTACCAGGCGCGAGAGGATGTCGAGGACATAGTCGGGGTCGACCGGATCGCCGCTGCAGACGGCCTCGGCCGCGTCGAGCGAACAACCACCGGCGAAGACCGCCAGGCGCCGAAAGACCGCGCGCTCCTCCTCGGACAGCAGCTCGTGGCTCCAGTCGATGGTCTGCCGCAGGGTCTGGTGCCGCGGGACGGTGATGCGACTCGAACCGGTGAGAAGCCGGAACCGATCGTCGAGCCTCGCCGCTATCTGCTCGACCGGCAGCGCCCGCACGCGCGCGGCGGCGAGCTCGAGCGCGAGCGGCACGCCGTCCAGGCGCCGGCAGATCTGGGCGATCGCCGACGCATTCCGGTCGGTGATCTGGAAGCCCGGAGCGGCGGAGATCGCCCGTTCGATGAACAGCCGGACGGCCTCGTAGCTGCCGAGGTCCGCGGAGGTTACGGAGTCGGGGTCGGGCACCGACAGCGATGGGACAGGGAAGACCGCCTCGCCCGGAATGGCAAGGCCCTCACGGCTGGTCGCCACCACCCGGACCAGTCCGCAGCCGCGAAGGAGGGCGTCAACCGATCGGGCGGTGACATCGAGCAGGTGCTCGCAATTGTCGAGCACCAGCATCGCCCGACGTCCGCGCAGATGCTCGGTGACCGTGTCGAGGATTGGCTGGCCCGGCGCGTGCGTGACGCCCACGGCTGCAGCAATGGCCGGCATGACGAATTCCGGATCGGTCAGTGGTCCGAGGTCGACGAACCAGATCCCGTCCTCGAACTCCTCGATCAACTCTCCGGCGATTTCGATCGCCAGGCGCGTCTTGCCCACGCCACCCGGGCCGGTGAGGGTGAGGAGCGGCGTAGACGCGAGGACCCGCTTTGCCTCGCCGATATCAGCCTGTCGCCCCACGAAGGTCGTCAGCTGCCGCGGCAGGTTGTTCGGGCGGGAATCGATCGACCGCAGCGGCGGGAAGTCATGATCGAGCCCAGGAGCGACAGCCTGGAAGAGGCGCTCGGGAGTGGGCAGATCCTTGAGCTGATGTTCACCCAGATCGATAAGCGACACATCGTCGGGCAGGTCGCCTCCCGCCAGACTGCGCGTGGTCTGCGAGACGAGGATCTGGCCGCCGTGCGCGGCTCCCATGATTCGCGCAGCGCGGTGGACATCTAGCCCGACATAACCGGTCTCGGTGCCCAGTGGCTCACCGGTGTGCATGCCCATCCGGACGAGCAGCGGCTGTGGCCACTCATGGCCGGCCAGCGCCCGCTGCCCCTCGATCGCTGCCACCAATGCATTACCCGCTCGCGGGAATGCGTAGAA
>DASSEC010000059.1:0-6104 GCA_035696685.1 Candidatus Limnocylindria bacterium
GGCGCTCCCGTGCCTCGCTATCGGTGAACCCATTAGCCCGCGGCGCCGCCGACGCACCGCCCAATCGGAGGTCCGAGATCCCCATGCGTCTCAAGGCACAGCTCATCGCGCTGCTCACCGCAGCGCTCCTCGTAACAGCCATCACGGCGCCTGCCATGGCGCGCAGCGGTGACGTCAGCAAGTCGGGGGCTTGCAGCGGCCTCGCCCACTGGACCCTGAAAGCCGACCATCGCGACAGCCGGATCGAGGTCGAGTTCGAGGTCGACCAGAACCGCGTCGGGCAGAAGTGGCGCGTCCGCCTCACCGACAACGGCACTGCCTTCTACATCGCCTACCGCATGACGAAGGCGCCGAGCGGCTCGTTCACCATCCAGACCACCACCGCGAACCGGATCGGCACCGACCTCATCGTCGGGCGAGCCGTGAACGTGACCACTGGCCAGGTCTGCCGGGGCTTCGTCTCGCTGTAGGACGCACCCCCGCGGCAGAAGGCCCGGATCGGCTTGCGAGCTGGTCCGGGCCTCGCCGTACACTGGCGGCCATGGCCGTCACCGAGCTGTCGCCGGAGGCGCATCGCGCCCGTGTCATCGACTGGTGGGCACAGCGCGACGAACGGCTGCGCGACCCGAACGGCTGGCTGACGCTCGTCGGCCTGCACTGGCTCTCGCCGGGCGAGAATCGCTTCGGGGCTGATGCGTCCAACGACATCCCGCTGACCGGACGGGACGTGCCCGCCCATGGCGGCTCGCTGTGGCTCGACGACGGGGTGGTGCGGCTCCAGCCACACACTGAGCCGGAACCTCGCTCGGAGCCACTCACCTCGGACGTCGGAGGCGAGCCGACCGTCATCGAGCTGGGCAGCCTGCACATGTACGTCATCCAGCGCGGCCAGCGCTGGGCGCTGCGGGTCCGCGATCACGAATCGCCGGCCATCGCCGCGTTCCGGGGGATGGACCATTTCCCGATCGATCCCAGCTGGCGGGTCAACGGCAGGCTGCTGCCTCCGGCGCCGGGGGCGCGGCTGGAGATCGTCGACGTGACGGGAGACATCGGCTCCGAGGAGACCCCGGGCACGGTGGAATTCGAGCGCGATGGTGTGACCTGGTCGCTCGCCGCGCTGCCCGGTGACGCCGACGAGCGGAGCGTCTGGCTGGTCTTTGGCGACGCGACCAACGGGTCTGAAACGTACGGCGGCGGACGGTTCCTCTACTCCGAGCCGGTCGCGGATGACGGCAGCGTGGTGCTGGACTTCAACCTGGCCTACAACCCGCCTTGCGTCTTCAGCGAGTTCGCGACCTGCCCGCTGCCGCCCCCACAGAACCGGCTGGAGGTGCGGATCGAGGCGGGGGAGCGGAAGTACCAGCCCTAGCCGCGCCGACTGGCTGAGCCTCGGCCTAGCCCTCGGCGCGGAGCTCCTCCAGGTCCAGGTCGCGCTCGACGCGGCGAAGGGCGGCGTCGCCGATGATGCCGCGGTCCCGCAGGTCGATGATGGCGACCCGCTGCGCCCCGATCACCGCCCGGCGGATGGCCTCGTGCTCGACCTGCTCCTTGTCCGGCGCCGGGGCGCCGTCGCCTTCATGGTCGTGCTCCAGGTGCTCCTCAGCGTGTGAGAAGCGTGCCCGCATCTGTTCGATCAGCTCCATGTGCCCGGGCCACTCCTCGGCGAGCTCCTCGAGGCGGCCGAGCGCCGCCTCGATCGACGCCTCGCGCGCATGGATCTCCTCGTGCTGCACCGATCCGTCGTCGCCGATCCCCAGGCGTCTGATCAGGAACGGCAGGGTCAGCCCCTGCCCCAGCAGCGTGACCAGGATCACGGCGAAGGTCAGGAACACCAGGAGGTCGCGGGAGGGAAAGAAGCGGTCGAGGGTCAGGATGCCGGCGAGCGAGACAACGCCGCGCATGCCGGCCCAGCCCAGCACCGCGACGACGCGCGGGTCCGGCGCAGGATCGCGTGTCTGCGCGCCGCGCCGCAGCCATTGGGGCAGGTAGGTTGCCGGAAAGACCCATGCCAGGCGCACGACGATCACCGTCGCGCTCACCGCCAGCGCCAGCAGGATGAGATCAGATGCGGACCGGTCCTCCGAGATCGCCTCCACGATCGCCGGCAGCTGGAGGCCAATGAGCATGAACACCAGGCCGTTGAGCGTGTAGATCAGCATCTGCCACACGCCCGAGCCGAGCACCCGGGTGTCCGAGCTCAGCACGCGTGGCGCAGCCCGCCCCAGCACGATCCCGGCGGTGACGACCGACAGCACGCCGGACACGCCAATGCCCTCGGCCGGCAGCCAGGCGGCCACGGGGGCCAGCAGCGACACGAGCACCTCCACTGGCGGGTCGTTGAGGCGAGCCTCGATCTGGACCACGATCCAGCCGACCACCAGGCCGATGACCACGCCGCCGACGCTGACGTAGACGTAGCTGCCGGCGGCCTCCACCAGGGAGAAGGCGCCGCTCAGCACGGCGGCGACCGCCAACCGGAAGGCGACCAGCGCGGTGGCGTCGTTGACCAGGCTCTCGCCCTCGATGATGGTGACCAGCCGCGGCGGCAGTCCGAGGCGCTGCGCAATGGCCGTGGCCGCTACGGCATCGGGCGGCGAGACGATGGCGCCCAGGGCGAAGGCCGGCGCCCAGCCGATGTCCGGCACCAGCGCGTGCACGACCACCGCCACCGCCACGGTGGTGGCCAGGACGAGGCCGATGGCCAGCAGGCCGATGGGCCGCGCGTTCCGCCACAGCTCGCGCGGCGAGGTGAAGAACGCGGCCCCGAACAGGATGGGCGGGATGATCAGCAGGAAGACGAGCTCGGGAGCAAGGTCGAGCCGCGGCAGGTGCGGGACAAGGCCCAGCAGCAGTCCGCCCAGGGTCGTCAGGATGGGGTAGGGGATCCCGATGCGCCCCGACAGCACGGTGAGCAGGGCCACGAGCAGCAGCACGCCCAGCAGCAGCTCGAGCTGCGACGTGTCGTGGAACGGCAGCTCGACCGGCGGGGCGGCCAGCAGCAGCTGGTGCTCGGGCATGGCGCGAAGAGTAGGGCAGGGCTGACACGGCGGCTACACTTGCCGGCATGTCCATCGAGCCCGCGGCCGAGCCGCGACCCGAGGTCGCTGTCGGCGAGCAAGCCGGCCCGGACCGATTCCTGTCGCCCACGGTCCGCGACATGCCGCCATCGGGCATTCGCCGCTTCTTCGACATGCTCAACGAGATGAAGGACGTCATCTCGCTGACCATTGGCGAGCCGGACTTCACGACACCGGAGCCGATCACCCGTGCCGCCATTGCCAGCCTCGAGGCGGGCGAGACGCATTACACCGCCAACGGCGGGATCATCGAGCTGCGCGAGCTGATCGCCGCGGACCTCGAGGCGCGGCAGGGCGTGAGCTACGACCCACGATCGGAGCTGATCATCACGGTGGGCGCCTCTGAAGGGCTGGATGCGACGCTGCGAGCCGTCTGCTCCCCCGGGGACGAGGTCATCTACCACGAGCCCTGCTTCGTGGCCTACGCCCCGTGCATTCGCCTGGCGGGCGCGACGCCGGTGGCGGTGTCGACAACGGATCGGACCGATTTCCGCGTCACCGCGGCCATGCTCGAAGGCGCCATCACGCCACGCACCAAGGCCATCTTCCTGGGGTACCCGAACAACCCGACCGGCGCGGTGCTGGACCGGCCGGACCTCGAGGCCATCGCGCGCCTGGCGGAGGAGCATGACCTGCTGGTGATCAGCGACGAGATCTACGAGCGCCTGACCTACGGTGACCACGAGCACGTCGCCTTCTCGGCGCTCCCCGGCATGCGGGAGCGCACCGTATACATCGGCGGCTTCAGCAAGAGCTATGCGATGACCGGCTGGCGCATCGGCTACGTGGCCGCCCCGGCGGCCCTGATGGCGGGCATCGCCAAGGTCCACCAGTACGGGATCATGTGCGCGCCAACCTCCGCCCAGTTCGCGGCCATCGAGGCGCTGCGCAGCGGCGAGCCCTACGTGAAGGCGATGCATGACGAGTACGACCGACGTCGCGTCCTGATGACGCGACGTTTGAACGAGATGGGGCTGCTCTGCTTCGAGCCGCGCGGGGCCTTCTACTGCTTCCCGAACATCCACGCCGCCACCGGCATGGACGACGAGCAGTTCGCCCAGGGGCTCCTGCGCGAGGAGCACGTGGCCGTCGTGCCAGGGAGTGCCTTCGGGCCGTCGGGCGCCGGGCATGTGCGCGCCTGCTATGCCACCGCCTACGAAGAGATCGTCGAGGCCATGGATCGCATGGAGCGCTTCGTGACGCGCCGCCGCGAGGCCGCCAGCAGCGCGTGACGAGCTCGTCCCTGCAGACGCCCACCGGTTCTGCTGCCTTTCAGGCCAACACCGCCGGCTACGTGGCGACCATGGTCCCTTCGCTGCGTCGCGTGGCCGCCGAGGTGGTGCGGCGCGCCGATCTGCAGCCGGACGAGCGCGTGCTGGACGTCGGCAGCGGAACGGGCATTGCCGCCAGCGCGGCGCTGGGAGAGGGGCGGACCGTCATGGGCGTGGACGGAGCCGAAGCCATGATCCAGGTCGCGCGTCGTGACGTGCACGGCGCCACCTTCGAGGTGATGGACTTTCACAATCTCGGCTTTGACAACGCGAGCTGGGACGTGGTGATCAGCTCACATGCGCTGCTCTTCGCCGATGACCGGGTCGCCGCGCTGCGCGAATGGCGTCGAGTCGTGCGTCCGGGCGGGCGCCTCTCGCTTTCGGTTCCGGGTCCGGGCGAGCTGACGCCATCCGTGATCTATGGCGCCATCTACGAGCGCTGGGGAATCGCCCGCGGCTTCGACTACCCAACGGCGGAGGAGCTGGCGGCCTGGGGCGAGGCGGCCGGGTGGGGCGGCATCGCCACGGGCGCGGATCCGGAGATGGCCATTCGCCTGCCGGACGATGCGGCCTTCGCCGTATGGCGCAACACCGGGTCGCGCGCCGGCGTCACGGCGCACTTCACCGAGGAGCAGCACGCCGCGCTGACCGCGGAGATGCTGGCCATCACCCCGCGCGAGCCCGATGGCACGCTGCGCATCCCCTTCGCTGCCCTCTACCTGGCGGCCACCAATGGCTGAGCATTCTCGCGAGTCGACCGAGGGCCTGGCCGCTTTTGCCGATCAGCTGCGAGTGGCCCACGGGGCCGATCTCGACCTGGGGGCCGTGGATCCGTCCGGGACGCCGGGCTATGAGGCCAACAAAGCCGCCGCCAAGCACGAGCTGCGCGTCCTGCGCCGGGAGCTGTTCGCGTTCCAGAGCCGGTTATGGGCCGAGCGCAAGCATTCGCTGCTGCTCGTGCTCCAGGCACTCGACGCGGGCGGCAAGGACGGCACGATCCGCAAGGTGTTCAGCGCCTTCAACCTGCAGGGCGCCCGCGTCGCCGCCTTCGGGGTCCCGACGGAGGAGGAGCTCGCGCATGACTTCCTGTGGCGCATCCACCCCCACGCCCCGGGCCACGGCCGGGTGGCCATCTTCAACCGCAGCCATTACGAGGACGTGCTCGTGGTGCGCGTAGCGAGGCTGGCGCCAGACGCGATATGGCAGCGGCGCTACGAGCTCATCAACGAGTGGGAGCATTCCCTGGCAGCCGAAGGCACCACCGTCCTCAAGTTCATGCTGCACGTCAGCCGCGATGAGCAGCGCCAGCGGCTGCAGAAGCGCCTGGACGACCCGGAGAAGCAGTGGAAGTTCAGTCCGGGCGACCTCGGCGTGCGCGCGCAGTGGGACGAGTACATGCGTGCCTACGCCGATGCCCTGAGCAGGTGCTCGACCGACGAGGCGCCGTGGTACCTCATCCCCGCCGATCACAAGTGGTATCGCAACCTGGCGGTGGCGCGGATCGTGGCTGCCGCGGCGCGCCGCATCGACCCGCAGTTCCCCGCCCTGCCGGCGGAGCTGGTGGGTACGGAGATTCCCGCCTAGCGGGTCCTAGCCCGCACGCTCGATGCAGGCGCGGGCGAAGGCGAGCACCGCTGCCGGCGCGCGATCGTCGGCGCCGTCGCTCTCCGCGGAAAGCTCCAGCTTCGGGTCCTCCGCCACCAGGCGCCACACGGCTTTGACCTCGCCGGAGTCGTCGTCGATCTGCGCGTCGTTC
>DASSEC010000060.1:0-6253 GCA_035696685.1 Candidatus Limnocylindria bacterium
TTCTCATCAACGACATCCAGGATTCGACCGGACTCGTCCACCAGCTGGGGGACGAGTACGCGCACCTGCTCGCGGACGTGCGCCGCATCCTGCGCGCGGCGGTGCGCCGCGCAGGTGGTCGCGAGGTCGACGCTCGCGCCGATGAGCTGTTCGCGGTGTTCAAGCGGGCGCCATCGGCCGTGGAGGCCGCGATTGCCATCCAGCGCGGGATGCGGGACCACGCCTGGCCGCCCGGTACCCAGGTCCTGGTGCGCTCGGGCATCCACAGCGGACGTCCGACGCTGACCGATGCGGGCTATGTGGGCATCGCCGTGCACGCCGCTAACCGTGTGGCGGCCGTGGCGCACGGTGGCCAGGTCGTGCTGTCCAAGGCGGCGATGCGCGCCCTCGGCGATCAGCCAGTTCCCGACGCCAGCTTCGTGGAGCTCGGGACGCATCGGCTCCGCGGGCTGCCCGAGCCGGAGCTGCTGTATCAGCTCGTGGTCGTGGACCTTCCGCACGAGTTCCCACCACTGCGGGTCGGGCCATGATGGAGAAGCCGCCTCCCAGCGACCGCGACGAGTTCTGGCGCTATTTCCTGCTCCATGGCGACGACCGGGAACGCCGCAGCCGATTCATCTTCCGCCACATTCCCAGCAACCCTCGGTGCCGGCTCTGCGCGGCGCCCTTCGGTGGTCTCGGCCGGCCGATCATGCGATTGATGGGGAAGCGACCGGCAGAAGGGAACCCGAACCTCTGCAGCACCTGCTTCACATTCGTGTCCGACAACCACGGTGGTGCCGAGATCGAGATGTCGCTGCTGTTCGCCGACATCCGCGGATCGACCGAGCTCGCGGAGACGATGCCAGCCCGAGAGTACCGGGAGCTCTTGGACCGCTTCTACAACGTGGCAGCCGAAGCGATCTTCGCGCACGACGGCTTCCTCGATAAGTTCGTGGGTGACGAGGTGATGGCCAGCTTCGCGCCCCTCCTCGCCGGCGAGCGCCACGCACAGCGCGCCGTGGAGGCCGCCGAGGCGCTGATGCGGGCCACGGGGCACGGTGACGCCGGTGGGCCGTGGGTGACCCTGGGAGCCGGTGTCACGACCGGCATCGCCTGGATGGGCGCCGTGGGTGAGGGGCTGCACGCCTCGATCACCAGCGTTGGGGATCCTGTGAACGTCGCGGCTCGTCTCGCGGAGGTGGCCGCACCGGGCGAGGTGTTGGTGGCGAGCACCGCCGCCGCGGCCGCCGGCATGGATCCCGCCCTGCCGCATCGGCAGCTGGAGCTGAAAGGGAAGCACGAGATAACCGAGGTCGTCTCGGTGCAGATCGGCCCGGGCCGGGAAGCGCCCTAGCCCTCCGCGCGCGCCGCGGCCGGGGCATCATCCGCTTCGATCGGGTCCGATGGGGCGCGTTCTCGCCGGGCGAGCACCACGAACGGCAGCGCGAGCACCTCGATCGCCGCGGAGACCAGCATGGACGCGGCATAGCCGTTGACGTCGGCCACGCGACCCAGGGCCGGCTGCGCGACAACGCCCCCGGCGGATCCCATCAGCGAGTCGAAGGACAGCACCGTCGCTCGTTGCCCGGACGGGATGACGCCGTTCAGGAACGCCTGGCGCATGGGGCGGGTGACGGAGCCGATGAACGCCCACGCTGCGAAGATGGCCAGGGCGGCAACGAAGCCAGGGTGCATCCCCAGCAGCGCCAGCGCCGCGATGCCGATCACCGAGCTGGCCAGGAGCGCATCGGTCCGCCGGCCGAACAACCGGCGCACCCAGGGCACCACCAGCCCGGCGGCGATCTGGACGCCGGCCAGGATGGCGGCGGCAAGTCCCGCGATGCTGTAGGCCTTGGGATCGCCGAAGAGCTCCAGCAGGTATGGCTGCGAGGCGTAGAAAACGTAGATCCCGGTCCCCGCCGTGAACGGGGCGGCCAGCATGAGCCAGCGGACCGGCCGGTTCCGGAACCCGCCGTCGATCGAGCCCCGCACGACCGTCCTGACGGCGCCCACCGGGTCACCGCGCGGAGCCGGGGTGAAGCCGATGTCCTTCATGTAGCGCAGCGCCACCACCACGGTCACGCCCAGCATCACGGCGCGGATGATGTATGGCACGCCCAGGTTGGTGAGCTGGGCGATGAACCCGCCTGCCACCGTGCCGATGAGCATTGCCGCGCCACCCACCGTCTGCGCACGACCGAAGACGTGCTCGAGGTGGCCCGTGAAGCCGGTGGCGGCCAGCGCGTCCACCAGCCAGGCCTCGGTCGCGCCGGAGAAGAAGGTAAAGCCCAGGCCGAGCAGGATGGACGCGATGGCCCAGCCCCACAGCGGGGCGTGCAGCTGC
Organism: Candidatus Limnocylindria bacterium; assembly: GCA_035696685.1. Taxonomy (GTDB): domain Bacteria; phylum Chloroflexota; class Limnocylindria; order QHBO01; family QHBO01; genus DASSCW01. Next base: position 2,327 of record DASSEC010000060.1, read on the forward strand.
CACATCAGCAGGTAGAGGAGCGTGGACGCGAATAGGGTGAACGCGCCCAGGACATACGAGAAGCGGCGCCCGCGGGTGTCGGCCACCACGCCGGTGGGGATCTCGAACAGCACCATGCCTGCCGTGAAGAAGGCGTTCGCGGCGAACGCTTCGGCGTTCGAGAGGCCCGCGTCGAGCAGGAAGATGGTGTTGATGCCCCAGATGAACGACGAGGCAAACGTCGTGAGCAGGGTCAGCGCCAGGTAGGTGCGCTCGACGGCACGCGCAGGATCCCCGCCACCTGCCGGCTGGTTAGGCCGCTCGCTCACGGAGCGCGGACGAGCAGGATTGCGCAGCACGGCACCGCCGCAGCGAGGCGCCGCACGTCAGGAACGCCGGGGCAGCTTCGGGACCAGGCGACGCGCGGGTGGATCGTCGCCGGCAGGCACCTCGACCAGCGCCCAGCCCGGCAGGGGATCGAACAGCGTGGTGCCGTTCACCGCCAGCAGCTCGGCGACCTTGCCGATCAGCTTTCGAGCGGCGTCGCGCTCGGCGGCGGGCAGCTCGTCGAGCAGTCGTTCCATCCGACGCTCGAGTACGCGGCGCGCAACGATCGGCTCGTTGGCCTTTTGCGCGGCCTGCGCGAGGGCATCGGCGTCGTCGATGCCCTCCAGCGTCAGGCTCCGGATCAGCCGTCGCGCGGCCGATGCCTCGGCATCGGGCAGGCGGTCGATCCACGACTTCGGCGCGGCGGCCGGTTTGTCCTTCTGCTTCGCCTGCCTGGTGGGCGCGGCCGGCTTGGGCGTCGTCTTCGCCGCGGGCCGCGGACGGGGGAGCGGCTTCATGGTCGTCCGTCGCGCGCCCGGCAGCTCCTCGGCGACGGCCTTCAGCGTGGGAAACGGGCCACGCGTCAGCTCCTGGCCCAGCTCGTCGGTGGAGCTGGAGTCGATCAGGAACCAGCCCAGCGCGGCCTGCCGCACCTCGAACCGATCGTCGGCGGTCCGATACGTGCCGGCCTTGGCGCGGATGAGCTTGTTCGGATCGTCGGGCGTCGCCGTTCCTCCCTGGTGCACTACAGCTGGGGTCCGATGTCCTCGATGACCGACAGGATGTTGCCGGCAGGATCCTTGAACCAGGCGATCTTCGGGCCGCGCTCGTCGCGCGAGATGCCCTTCGCGTCCTGCCCGAAGCCCTCGCCATAGTGCTCGAACGAGATGCCGGCGGCGACCAGCTGGTCCACGGCGGCATCGATGTCCGCGACGGGGAAGTTCAACACGGTGAACGCCGCAGGCTCATGGTTCGGCTTGGGGTAGATGAAGACCGGCCGCCGACCCGGGATGTGCAGCGCCAGGCCGGCGGCTTCCATGCTCGTCTCGATCCCCAGCGTCCCGCCGTAGAAGTCACGCGCCTTGTCGAGATCGTCCACCGAGTATCCGGAAAACGCCTCACTGTCCTTCAGCATCGGTTCACCTCGTCCGGCATCAGGCTTCAGGCCGATGGGGCCGGGGTCGGCTCGACCGGGGTCACCACATCGGCCGGTGGCACGCCGCGAGACCCGCGCCAGCGGCGCCAGCCCGCGACGGCCATCGCCCCCAGCCCCAGCAGCGCCACGGCCAGCTTGGCCAGTCCGCCGATGACCGGCAGCGACGTCACGATGACGACCACCAGCGCGCCACCGATCAGCAGGCCGAGCATCTGCCAGCGGGTGTCGGTCGCGTCACGCATCGCCAACCTGGCCAGGGCGAGGCCCACTACCAGGTCGGCGACGTAGGCGACCGCCAGCACGAATGCGAACGTGCCCACGAAGAAGGCCAGCAGCCCAGCGATGGCCGAGATGACCGCCAGCGCGGCGATCTGCAGGAGCCCGAACGCGATGGCCAGCAGCACGACCAGCAGGATGCAAAGAATGGCGAAGACGGCGTAGCCGAGGAACGTGGCGACGCCGCCGGCCAGCGACAGCAGCGGCTCTCGGCGGAGCGTGCCCTCCGACGCGTTCAGCACGCGCGGGATGAGCCACACCGCCAGGGCGCCCAGCACGATCAATACCGCGAAGTGGCGGATCGCCTCCAGGACCTCGTTGCCCGCTGATGGCGCGGCATTCGCGATGCGCGTCGAAAGCGTGACGTGCTCGGCGCCGTCCACGTGACCACTCTTGTTGTAGGCGCCCGCGCTGGCCTCGACGTCGCCGCCCACATCGGCCCCCATGCTGATAGAGCCGCCGGACGCGATCAGGTCGCCATTGATGCGCCCGGCCAGCGTGACCTGGCCACCCGCCGCGACCGCGTCCTCGCCGGTAACGCCGGTGATGGAGATGTTGCCGCCCGCCGCGCGGGCATCACCATTCACGGTGCCGGTGATCGAGACGCTGCCGCCAGCAGCCATCACGTCGCCGTCGATCGTGCCGTTGACGGTGATCTGACCGCCGAACGCGACCAAGTCGCCATGGACCGTGCCGTCGACGATGAGAGCGCCGCCGACGAGATACAGGTCGTCCGGCACGACTTCGCTGGACGGGACGGTAACGTTGTCCCCGGCGCGGAACTTCCCATCCAGCAGCCGCGTTTCGGCCAGGACGAGAGTGGCGACGAGGACAAGCAGGACGGCGGCGATCCCGAATGCGATCGCAGGGCGCGCGAACCTGGGCATGGTGGCTTCCTCCGCTCGGTCCCTACAGCCTACGCCCGCCTGCGGCCCCTGACCATCGTCCGGTTGTGCGGCAGCGGGTTGGGGAGAAGCATCGGCGCATGCAGGCCGACACCGTATTCGTGGCGCACTTCCTGTCCCTCGTCGCGCTCATGGCGGGCACCATCGAGTACTGCGAGATGCTCCAGCGCCGGCAGCTGATGCGCCGCTACGCCCTGCTGCGCGAGGAGGCCGCGATCACCGGCCTGAGAGGCCTCGTTCGCGTCTTCGTCGCCGATTCGGATCCCGACTGAAGACCGATCTCCCCAGCCAGGTAGTGCCGATCGGCAACGCCGACCGATGACCCGTCAGATCGGTCATGCTTGTGGCCGATGCCGATGTCTCGCCAGCTCCCGACGCTCGCGCTGGTCGCGGTCCTGCTGGGTGCCTGCAGCGCCCCGGTGAGCAGTCCTACGGCGGGCACATCGGCGTCCGGACTGGCCGTCCCCACCCAGACGCCGATCGTCAGCCTGCCCGCCGCATCGGCGAGCGAGCAGCCATCCCCCACTACGCAGGCAACGTTCTCCGCGATGCCCGGCCTGAGCTTCGATGCGACCCAGGGCTGGGCCGATAGGTTCGAGTTCACTTGCCAGACTGGCCTCTTCCCGCCGAACCGCAACGACGAGCTCCTGGTGGCGCTCTGCACACGCCAGTCTCCGGCGGACAATGCGAAGTTGGACCTGACCATCCAGTACTGGCCGAACAACACGGTCCTGGCCATCTCCACCGCCGTCCAGCCGATCACCGGCGGATCGGCCGTGCGAAGCGAGTTCCGCACGGCATTCCTGCAATGGGCTTCGGGGCTGCCCTACGCCGGGGCCGACGCCGGGGCGGTCCTCGACTGGCTCCTCGCCAACGAGGACTGCAAGACGGGCTGCACCCTCCAGGACGCAGGGGTCAGCTGGACGCGCACGACGGCCACCGGTCTCGATGCGGTGAGTGCCTTCGTCCCGGAGTAATGCCGGGAGGCGGTGCATCTTGACAACACCCGTACCGTAGACACCCAGCCGCGTCCCACCCGGCGATCCACAACCGAAGACGTGCCCAGGAGTGATTTGCGAGTGAGCCTCCTGTTGCTGCGCGATCTTGAGTGGCTGGCCCTGATCCTGACCCTCACCATCCTGTCGATAGCGCTGCTGGCTGCCACACGGCCGCGGCGAGATGCGGTCGCGGAGCCGCAGCGTGAGCCATGAGCGCGGTGCGCACCGTGCGGCTCCATTACCGGAACCTCTTCGTGGATGTCCGTCTGTACGAGACGAATGGGCG
>DASSEC010000061.1:0-4351 GCA_035696685.1 Candidatus Limnocylindria bacterium
CGTCCACCCATCCTCCGCCAGTGCTCAGAACCCGTTCGGCGATCAGGCGGAAGAAGCGACGCGGCTGGATGGGCACACCCTGCCGGCGCCGGGTCGCGAGGTGCAGGTTGTAGAAGGTCGTGACCAGGTCGTCCGGCTCGACTGAGCGACGGATGGTAAGCCCCTCGCGTTCCGCGCGGCGGATATTGCGCTGCACCTGCGAGGGATGGAATCGCGCATAGACGGCCGCAGGATCGGGATCGAGCGCCAGCAGGTGACGCATGGACGACCCCGGAAGCGGGGTGGCGCCGCGCATCGCCGCCCGGACCTCGACAGTGGCGACCGAGGCCGCCGCGGCCACCGCGCCGACCTCCGCGGCCAGTGCTGTCTCCTGCTCGTCCGTCTCGGCCAAGGGCGGGCAGTAATCGGTGAAGGGGAGGGAGACCCAACGTGGCCGGCCCACCAGGTGCCGCCCCTCGACCAGCGGCAGCCCGGCGGCGATGTCACCGCCCGAGCCGCGCACGACCACCGCGAAGGCGCGGAACCCGTAGCAGTCGGCGACCAGCTCGGCCCAGGCCGGCTCATGGAACGGCAGCGCGCGCGGATGCCGGCTGGTGAACGTGCGCCACCCGGCGTCGTCCATGGAGAGGATCGCCACCACCGCATGGTAGGGCCCGGGCACCCACCGGCCGCCGACCACGGCACCGCGGACCACGGCCGAGGACCATCGGGCCACGGAGGGCGAGGAGGGGCAGACGCGAACGAGCGCCGCGGCGGGCGGCGCTCGTTGGTGGCCTGTGGTGGCTGACGGGGCTAGGCCCGCGTGGCGCGCACCTTGTCGAAGCAGCTCGAGCAGTAGACCGGCCGATCGTTCCGCGGCAGGAACGGGACCAGCGCCTGGCCACCGCATTCGGCGCACACGGCCGCGTGCATCTCGCGCTGGCCGCCGCCTCCCCCGTTGCCGATCCCGAGCGCCCGGTTCTGCTTGGCCGTCGCGCGGCAGCTCGGACAGCGCTGTGGCTCGTTCAGCAGCCCCTTCTCGGCGTAGAACTGCTGCTCCCCGGCTGAGAAGACGAAGTCCATCCCGCAGTCGCGACAGCGGATGGTCTTGTCGGCGTACACCCTTCCCTGTGCCTCCTGTTCGCACGCCCGGGCCTGGGCCTTGGACGGATTGCTATTCCCCTGCCTGGGCTGGTTGCGTGCGACAGGTGCGGGGTGAGAGCAGTGGACCGGACGTTTCGCGCGCGACGATACACGCGGGCCAAACGGGTGTAAAGACGTTTGGCCGACACCTTGCCGGTCGCTCGCTCGCCTCAGTAGGCCTGTACCTCCACCTCCTTGGTCAGCGTGTAGAAGCGCGTGTTCGACTTGCGGAACTGCAGCGGGACTTCACCGATGGGTCCGTTGCGGTGCTTGGCGACCTTGGCCTTGAGGAGCTCGACCTCCGACTCGGCGTTCTGCTCGCCCTCCCGGTACAGGAAGATGACCACGTCGGCGTCCTGCTCGATGCTGCCCGACTCGCGCAGGTCCGAGAGCCTCGGCTCCTGCGTGCCGCGCTGCTCGACGCCGCGCGACAGCTGAGACAGGGCGATCACCGGCACCTTCAGCTCGCGCGCGAGCTGCTTCAGGCCGCGGCTGATCTCGCTCACCTCCTGGACCCGGTTGGCCTCCTTCTGGCTGACCGATCCCTGCATCAGCTGCAGGTAGTCGACGATGACCATGTCCAGGCCGTGCTGCTCGGCCTCCAGCCGTCGCGCCTTGGTGCGCAGCTCCATGACGGTGAGCACGGGCGAGTCGTCGATCCACATCGGCGCGGCATGCATGTCATTCATGACCTGGGCGATCTTCGACCAGTCGGTCTCGTCGACGAACCCGGTCTGCAGGGGGCGCGGATTGATGCCCGACTCGGCCGACAGCAGGCGCAGGGCGAGCTGCTCCCTGCTCATCTCGAGGCTGAAGAGGGCCACCTTCTTCCCCTCGCGCACCGCCGCGTGCTGGGCGATGTTCAGCGCCAGGCTGGTCTTTCCGACGCTGGGTCGCGCGGCCACGATGATCAGGTCCGACGGCTGGAAGCCGCCGAGCAGCGTGTCCAGCTGGGAGAGGCCGGACGGGATGCCCAGGATCTGCCCGCGGTGCTCGTGCAGGTACTCGAGGCGGTCATAGGCCTGGCCGAGGAGCGTGGCCAGCGACTCGAACCCGCCGGCGGTCCGGTGCTGGCTGATCTCGAACAGGATCCCCTCCGCCCGGTCGATCGCGACCTCGGCGTCGTTCGCCTCCTCGTAGCCGACGGCGGCGATCTTGCCGGCGGCCGCGATGAGGTTGCGGAGGACGGCCTTGCGCTCGACGATCCGGCCGTAGTGCTCGACGTGAACCGCGGTCGGCACCGTGTTCATGAGGGAGGCGAGATAGGCCGGCCCGCCAACCGGTTCGAGCCGATCCCGCCGATCGAGCTCCTCGCCGAGTGTCACCAGGTCGATGGGTTCGCGCTGCCCGTGTAGCCCGAGCATCGCCTCATAGATGTCCGAGTGCTGCTGGCGGTAGAAGTCCGCCGGCCGGAGGAACTCGGCCACCTTCAGGATCGCGTCCGGGTCGATCAGGATCGAGCCGAGGACGCTCTGCTCCGCTTCGACGGCTTGCGGCGCCAGCTTGTCGATGCTCATGGCGGTGGGAATCGTGGCGGCGACGGGCCACCTCGGCCAGTGCCAAATCGAGGGTGGCCTGTGCAAAACACGGCGCCGATGTGGACAGGCGTGGTTCTTGTGGAAAACCGGCGGTCCTCGCCGATCGCTGGGCTGCGCACGACCTGCAGGATGCGGCCGGATCGTGACAGCTACGGTGTCGCGGTCAGCGTCCCCATCCCTCTGGCGGCTCCTGGCGTCCGTCGGCCTGGTTCCACGTGTCACGCTGCTCGACCACCAATCCCTCGCGGTCGAAACGCAGCACGGAGGTGCCCGCCAGAGTGATCTCGATGCCGTTCTCGGTCAGCGCCGCCCACCACTCGATCGCGGCATGATCGCCTCCGACCACCGGCTCGCCGACCCACACGCGCGGCGCCTCTTCTTCGCTGAACGACCGGCTGACGTAGTCACGCACGCCGCTGCGCCGCCGATACGGTGTGCGGAAGGGCTGCGTGGAGAAGACGGCGTCGCCGTGATAGAGGGCGACGATGGCCTCGGTGTCCTCCGCCTCCCAGGCGCGCTGCCAGACGTCGGCCCAGCGTCGCGCGGCGCTTGCCGGATCCATCTCTACTGAGCAGGCACCACCGTGACGGTGACCTGCGCCTCGACCCCCGCCAGCAACCGGATCTCGACCCGATGGTCGCCAACGGTCTTGATCGGCTCGCGCAGGTGAATGGCGTGCCGGTCGATCTCGATCCCCTCACGGCCGATGACGTCGGCAATCTCGCGGTTGGTCACGCTGCCGAACAGACGGTTCTTCTCGCCGGCCTTGACCGGGATCTCGATCTTCAGCACGCGCAGCTTGTCGGCAGTCGCCTCGGCGTCATCGCGTTCCGCCCGGTCGCGCTCCTCGCGCTCGGCCCGATGGCGCTCCCAGTTCTTCAGCGCCCCCGCGTCGGCCACCACCGCCGCGCCGTTGGGGAGCAGGAAGTTGCGGGCGAAGCCGTCCTTGACGTCCTTCACGTCCCCGGCGCGGCCGAGGCCCTTCACGTCGTGCTTGAGGATCACCTTCATGAAGTGCTGCGTTCCCTTCTCAGTTCAGGTTGACGTCGGTTCGGCCCGAGGCAGGAGCCGCAAGGGCTGACCGTGCGACCGGCTCCGCATCGGCTGCCTCCGCGACGTCCGCGTTCCGGATGCGGCTCAGACGCCAATCGTGCAGGACCGCCTTGACGGCCCGCGAGTCACGCAGGTCGCCGTAGCGCTCCAGCAGCTCGGGCAGCCGATCCCGGATGCGGTCATAGCGATCCCCCATCAACCCGCGCAGCTTCTGCAGGTCGCGATCCAGCTGCGCCGTCCCGTCACGCGCGCGCCGCGCCTGCTCTTCGCGAACCTCGCGCGGCGCATTGGCAATGAACAGGTCCAGCACCAGCAGCAGGACGGTGAGGTCGTCAGCCTGCCCCAGGATCGGAATCGCGTCCGGCACCAGGTCGATGGGGACCACCACGTACGCCAGTCCCGCCGCCAGCAGCCCTTTCAGCGGCAGCGGCACTCGTGGATCCCGAACCAGGCCCCACACGATGCGGGCGTAGGTCGGCAGCTTCCAAACGAGCTGAGCCAGGCGCACATAGCGCAGGCGGCCGGAAACGTTCACGCGCGGATGGCCTCCGGAAGGGTGACGGGTGAGCGCGGATGATAGCAGTCATCGGCCGAATCCGGTTGACAATAGAACGTCTGTTCGGCTAGGATCTAGCCCA
>DASSEC010000062.1:0-2247 GCA_035696685.1 Candidatus Limnocylindria bacterium
GCGCGTCGAGATCGACGATGGGAGCCAGAGAATCGTGCACGGCCGTCGACACCGGCGCGGCCGTCGGGGCGGGCGGAAGCCCGGTGGCGCAGGCCGCCAGGGCGACGAGCGGGCAGAGCTTGAGCAGTCGCTTCATGCCTGGCGGATTCGGAGACAGGGTTGCGGATGTAGTGCGTGTTCGCGTCCGCAACACGCACGAATCAGGCCGTAATGGTCATTTGCACAAGCTATTGACTCATGGACGCTTACGTTGATTCACCGCTGTCGCCATTTGAGCCGACGGTGCAAAATCTCTGGCCGGTCGCAAAACACATCGCGGTTATCTTCCCGCGGCCATGACGTCGCCACCGCCCCGCCACGATCCCTACGCATCGCTCAGAATCCCGAATTTCCGGTGGTTCATCATCAGCTTGCTCACCATGAACGTGGCCACCCAGCTCCAGGCGGTGGTCGTGTCGTGGCAGGTGTACGCACTCACGCGTGATCCGCTGTCCCTGGGGCTCATCGGGCTGGCCGAGGCGCTGCCGTTCATCGGATTCGCGCTGCCGGCGGGACACTTGGCAGACCGGCTCTCGAGGCTCCGGATCGCGCGGGCGGCCTTGAGCGCGCTGCTGGCCTGCTCGGCCACCCTGCTCTGGTTTACCGTTCGGCCGGGCGTGGTTCATCCGGGCCGGGTGTGGCCGATCTATGTGGTGATCTTCGCCAGCGGGATCGCCCGGAGCTTCCTCCAGCCCTCGCGCACCGCGCTGAGCGCCGAGGTGGTGCCACGGGCGCTCTACCCCAACGCCGTGACCTGGCGAAGCTCGATCTGGCAGCTCGCGGCCGTGCTGGGCCCGGCGCTGGGCGGCCTGATCTACGGGTTCGGCAGCATTACCGCCGCGTACGCTGTCGACGTGTCGCTGATGGTGTCCGCGCTCGTGGCTATCGCTCGCATCCGGCACGTCCCGCCGGCGCGCCAGCATGCCGGCGAGTCGGTGCTCCAGAGCCTGGCCAGCGGCATCCGGTTCGTCCGAACCCAACCGGTGGTGCTCGGGGCCATGGCGCTCGACCTGTTCTCCGTCCTGTTCGGCGGCGCCACCGCGCTGCTCCCGATCTTCGCCGACACAATCCTTCACGTGGGCCCCGAAGGCCTCGGGGTCCTTCGTGCGGCGCCGGCGGCGGGAGCGGTCGTGATGTCACTCGTGCTGGCCCACCGCCCGCCACTCAGGCGCGCGGGGCGGACGCTGCTGGTCAACGTGGCCCTGTTCGGACTGTCCATGATCGTGTTCGGCCTGTCGCGCAGCTTCGCCCTGTCGCTCGGCGCGCTCGCGGTGAGCGGCATGGTGGACACGGTGAGCGTCGTGGTGCGCAGCACACTGCTCCAGGTCCTGACGCCCGAGCACCTGCTCGGCCGGGTGTCCTCGGTGAACGCGATCTTCATCGGGAGCTCCAACGAGATCGGCGCGTTCGAGTCGGGGGTGGCGGCCAAGCTGTTGGGGACGGTGCCGTCGGTGGTGGTGGGCGGGCTGGCGACGCTGCTGGTGGTGACGATCACCGCCCTCAGGGTGCCAGAGCTTCGGCGGCTCAGGGAAATCCGGTAAAACGGGAAGCGGGGCGCCACCCGAAGGCGGCGCCCCGCTCGATGATCCAGGGCGAGCCGATCAGGCTGCGGATTGCCCGCGGCTGGCCCGACGAGTTTCCACCTGGCGCTTGAGCCAGTCGATCTGGTCCTTGATCGTCTGCCGAGTAGCCTTGGTGGCCAGCCACTCGAGCGCGCGGCGCCGCTCGTCCTCGGTGAACACCGGCGACTCGGCCAGCCGCTGATAGAACGCCACCTGTTTCTCGGTGGGCGCATACGGGCCGACCCGGGTGACCAATTCGCCCGCGGGTGCCACGCCGGTGGCGGCAGCCGGCGCAGCTTCGGCCGTGGCTGGGGCCGCCTTCGACACGCCGCGCAGCGAGCCAGGCTGAGCCTCGACCACGCGCGCTGGGCCGGCCTGGCGCGCGCTGGCGATGACCTGTGCTCGGACGTTGCCGGGGATGAGGCGGAAGCGGGCGTTCCGCGCCGCCTTCATGGCGCCGGCCTCGTACCAGTGCGGGTTGAGCTGGCGTTCCCGCTGACCCGTGATTTCCTCGCCCGAGAGAATGCGCCGAACGAAGTCGCGAATGGCGGGCTCGCTGAAGTTTTCAGCCATCCAGCCCAGGTAGTCGCGGCCCTCGTCGGTGTGGAGCAGGTCGCGATAGCTGCGGCCCTTGTACTTCTTGCTG
>DASSEC010000063.1:0-2020 GCA_035696685.1 Candidatus Limnocylindria bacterium
TGGATCACGCTCGCCATCCTGGACGCGGCCTTCTACATCCGGCTGACGCGCAACCAGGTGCTCGAGACGTTCGGCGAGGACTTCGTTCGCACGGCGCGCGCCAAGGGGCTCAACGAGCGATCGGTGGTGGTCAAACACGCCCTGCGCGCCGGGCTCACGCCCATCGTCACCGCGGCCGGCCTCGACCTCGCCGGACTGCTGGGCGGCGCCATCATCAGCGAGAACATCTTCTCGCTGCCGGGTCTCGGCTCCCTGGCCGTGGATTCCGTGATCCAGGCGGACCTGCCGGTGATCAACGGCCTGACGCTCGTGACGGCGGCGATCATCATCGTCGCGAACCTAGTCGTCGACCTCCTCTACGCGGTCATCGACCCGCGCGTCCGGATCAACTGACCGAGGGGCCTGGACGAGCCGATAGGCCTCGCGGCGGGCCATGCCCGTCGCGCGCAGGATCTCGGTCAAGGCCCGATCCGACAGACGCAGGCGTCGGCCGGCCGCCAGGAGCGCGGCGCCGTCCGTGACGTCGCTCGCCGGGGCCGCCATCCCGGACACGACCAGCGTGAACTCGCCGCGCGGCTCGCGCAGCCGGTCGATGACCTCTGCCGGGGAGCCAACGACCGTCTCCTCGTGGCGCTTGGTGATCTCGCGCGATGCGGCGACCTGGACCTGCGGCGCTGTCTCCGCCAGGCGGCGCAGGAGGTCGACGACCCGGTGCGGCGCCTCGAACAGCACCAACGGAACGCCCAGGCTGCCAGCGGCGGCCAGCAGATCACGCAGCCGCGTACCGCGAACTGCGGCGGGGCGGGCCGGCAGGAAGCCGCCGAAGACGAAGCCGCCCGCGTCGACGCCTGCCAGCGCCATTGCGGCAGTGACCGCGCTGGGGCCCGGCACGACCTCCACGGCAGCACCGACCGCCCGGGCAGCCGCCACCAACGGAGCCCCGGGGTCTGACACGCCGGGCATGCCTGCGTCCGTGGTGAGGACCAACGTCTGGTCGTCGGCCAGGCGCCCCAGCAGCTCGGGCAGCCGGACGGCCGTGTTGTGCGCGTTGAACGAGCGCGTCGCGCGCTTGATCCCGAGGTGGGACAGCAGGCGTGCGGCGAGGCGAGTGTCCTCGGCCACGATCAGGTCCGCGTCGCGCAGTGTCGCCGCCGCCCGCGGCGAAAGATCGGCCAGGTTGCCGATCGGCGTGCCGACCACCAGCAGTCGGCCCCTGGGTTTCGGCGAAGGCGGCCGCTCAGTCACGGCGAGAGCCGGGACGCCGCCGCGGGTAGAGGTGGTCGATCCCCGGCGTGCGGAGCGAAACCTTCGCCACCGGCGGAAGCTGCCGCTTGTACTCCATGCGGGCCACGGTCGACGCCACCCGCTCCACGAGGCCGGGTTCCAGGCCGGCACGCACGCATCGGTCCAGCGACCAGCGCCGGTCGACCAGGGCATAGAGGACGCGATCCAGCTCGTCGTAGGAGGCGCCGAGCTCGCCCTCGTCGGTCTGCCCTGGCCACAGGTCGGCCGAGGGCGGCTTGTCCAGAATGGCCCTCGGGACTCCCAGGCATGCGGCCAGCTCGCGCAACTGGCTCTTGTAGAGGTCCCCGATGGGCTGCAGCGCGGCCGCCATGTCGCCGTACAGCGTGCCGTAGCCCAGCAGCGCCTCGGTCTTGTTGCTGGTCCCGATGACGAGAGCGTCGAAGGCAGCGGAGCGGTCGTACAGGACGATCATGCGCAGCCGGGCCATCACGTTCCCGCGGCGGACGCGTGTATCAGCCTCCGAGCCGTCGATCTGCGCCAGCATCGGATCCGCCATGGCCGTGATGTCCACGCGCTCGGTGCGGCAGCCGAGTGCATCGACCACGCGCAGGGCGTCCTCCTCGGCATCCGGCGAGGAGGTGCGGTACGGCATCCGCACGGCCAGCAGGTTATCCGGCTCGACGGCGCGGGCCGCAAGGAACGCGGTCGTGGCCGAGTCCACTCCGCCGGAGAGGCCCACCACCATCCGCTCGAAGCCGGTCTGGGCCAGCTGGGA
>DASSEC010000064.1:0-24239 GCA_035696685.1 Candidatus Limnocylindria bacterium
CCCCGTCGGCGGCGGGATAGAGGAGGAGAAGCGTGGACGCCGTTCGGGCCGGCGGCATGCTCGCGCGCTCGAGGCGGGGGAGGCGTACCTCCGTGCCCGGGTCGTCGGTGCGCCGCGGCATGAAGCGTGGATCGACGGGGATCGGTCGTGGCGCATTGGCCAGGGCCCGGGCGATCGCTGCCTGCCAGCCAGGCTCACCGCGTAAGATTCGATCCATGGCCTTCCAGTCCTCGGCTCCGGCCGATCGCGACGCGCCGGCGCGGGCGGCGATCTACCGCACGCGGCTGCTCGTCAATCGCACCCCGCACTTCAGCACGCGAACGCGGCGGGAGGCAAATCGGGGCCTGGACATGCTCAGCGCCCAGCTGGGACGGAACCAGGTAAACGTCTCGGAAGCGATCCGCGGCATGGAGCTGCTGATCCGGGCGCACAGCTCGCTGGCCTTCGGGCTCCTCCGTGAACCCGGCTTCGTCGAGCGCTTCGGCGCCCCGCTGCGGCAGATGGGGCTGCGCGGCATCGAGCAGCGGCTGGACGAGGTTCCCGGCTCGGTCATGGCCCAGCCGATCCCCGGCCCCACCGGCGACCGCCACCACCGCGACGAGCTGCCAGCCGACGCGCGCACCGATGCGGAGGGCCGCCCGCTCCCGCCACCGCCGGGCTACTACTGAGCGGCTAGCGCTGTCACCAGGTCATTGGCGGTCGGCGTCGAACCCAGGCTGAGCCGCTCGCCGACTCGTGCCGCCAGCGGCGGTGCCAGGTAGGTCGACTCGAGCATCGGCCAGGCATCAGCGGCGAACACCTGCGCGGGGGAACCGTCGGCCAGCACGCGTCCGCTGCCCATGACCACCACGCGCTCGAACTCGGCGGCCACGAACTCCATGTCGTGGCTGATGGCCAGCACGGTCCGCCCCGCCTCGGTCGCTGCGCGCAGCACGGCGCGGACGACGTCCACGCCCGCCACGTCCTGGCCGGTAGTCGGCTCGTCCAGGACGAGCACCGGGGTCTCCATGGCCAGCACGGAGGCGAGCGCGAGCAGCTTCCGCCGCGAGGCGCCCAGGTCGTAGGGGTTCGTCCGCCGCTCGCCAGCGAGGCCGCTCGCGGTGAGCGCGGCGTCAATGGCGGCCTTCAGCGGCGCACCGCGCAGGCCAATGTTGCGTGGCCCGAACTCGACTTCGGCCTGCACCGAGCCGGCGAAGATCTGCCGATCCGGGTCCTGGAAGACCAGCCCCACCACGTGCGCCAGGTCAGCCACCGTGCGCCCTGCGGTCTCCTGGCCGCCCATGAGGACGCGGCCGGTGGTCGGCCGCAGCAGTCCGTTGAGGTGCCGCACCAGGGTCGACTTGCCACTGCCGTTCTGGCCGACGAGCGCCACTCGCTGGCCCGGGCCGATGCGCAGCGTCACGTCGTCGAGCGCCCGCACCACCGCCGGCTGGTAGACGTGGCTGACGCCTTCGAGCGCGAGCTCGGGCGTCGAGGTCGAAGGGCCGGTCATCCGATGGCCTCTCGCAGCCTCGCCAGCTGGAGCGTGGGGATGCCCGCGGCCGCCGCAGATCGTTCCAGTCGCACGGCCGCCGGAGCCGCCACACCCAGCGCGGGAAGCCGTTCATCGGCCATCACGTCGCGCGTGGCACCCTCCAGCACAACCTCGCCGGCCTCCAGCACGACGACCCGGCGGCACGTCGCCGCCAACAGATCCGACTTCTGCTCCACCAGGATGATGGAGGCGCCCCCGGCGGCCAACCGGGCCAGCGCCTCGCCCACCAGCAGCGTTCCCTGGGGGTCGAGCTGCGCCGTCGGTTCGTCCAGGACGAGGTGCGCCGGCCGCTGCGCGAGCAGTCCCGCGATCGCGACCAGCTGCTGCTGCCCGCCGGACAGCCGCGCCGGATCGCGGCTGGCGAGCGCCTCGATGCGCAGGGCGGCGAGCGCCTCGTCGGTGCGCTGGATGATCTCCGGTCGCGGCAGCCCGAGGTTCATGGGGCCGAACGCGACCTCCTCATACACCGTGGCGGCCACCCCGGAGAGCTGCGTCGCGGGGCTCGCGAACGCAATGCCGATCCGCTCCGCCAGCTGGTGGATGCTCAGCGGGGCCGCATCGGCGCCATCCAGCAGCAGCCGGCCGGTCAGGGTCCCACCCACCGTGCGCGGCGCCAGGCCGCTCAGCACCAGGCACAGCGTCGTCTTGCCCGCCTCCGACCGACCGGCCACCCCCACCACCTCGCCGTCGGCGAACGTGAGGGACACGTCGCGCAGCGACGGACGCGTCGCGCCGGCATAGCGGTAGCTGACCCCCTCGAGCGTCAGCACAGGCTTGGGCTCATAGCGGAAGCCAGCCCAGGACCCGGACCGCAATGAGGACGGGGATCAGCGCGAGCATCGTCCAGCGCGCGAGCTGCTGTCCGCCGCTGTCAGGTGGGCTCCATAGCAGCGTGCGGCGCCCCGGACGGGTGAAGCCGCGCGCCTCCAGCGACATCGTGCGCTCCTCGATTTCGGCGATGGAGCCCAGCAGCACCGGCCCAGCCAGCGGCACGACGCCGCGGATACGCTTCCAGGGGCTGCCCTCGGTATCCAGGCCACGCGCCCGCTGCGCGGCGGTGATGGCGGCCGCCCGCTCGACCATGGCCGGCACGGTCTGGACGGAGGCAATGGCCACGAATGCCAGTCGCGCCGGCACGCCGCGCCGCTCGAGGTCCAGCACCAGCTCGGCCGGCGGCGTGGTGAGGTAGAAGAGCGTGATGGCGCCGCTGATCGCGCCAATGCGGGCCAGCGTCTCCACCGCGAAGCCCAGGCCCTCGGCGGTGGCCCGGATCGGCCCCAGCTGGAAGAGCACCTCGCGGCCGGCCGGATAGAAGAACAGGTTGACGACCAGCACGCTGATGGCAATCGGCAGGCTCAGCAGCAGCGCCGTGCGAAGCAGCCGCGGCAGGATGCCGGCCAGGGCCGCCGGTGCAAGCACCGCCACCAGCACGATGATGGCCGGGGCCAGCAGGCCACCCAGGATGATGGCGAGCGCCGTGCTGACGATCGCCAGGAGCAGCTTGGTCAGCGGGTTGAGCCGATGGAACGCGGTGGGGCCTGGCACCCCGAGGAAGCTGGGCAGCGCGGCGTCCCGTGCGCGCTGCTCGCCGGCCGCTGGATCCGTGTCGGTCAGGCGGCGGCCCCCTCTTCGGCCATCACCACCCGTTCACCCTGCGGGAAGCGCGCCTTGAATCGGTTGGCCATGGCCTGCAGGATCAGGTAGACGGTGAAGAAGGTCGTCACCTTGTCGATGGGGTCGCTGATCAACCCCTGTCCGGTCGTGGCGGCCTGCACGTCCAGGCCCGCCTGCCGGAAGGCGGCCACCAGGAAGTCGGTCCCCGAAGCGGTGACGCCGCCGAAAACGCCGGCGGCAATGGGGGCGCTGATCAACGCCGCCACGACGCCGGTGAAGACGCCGATCACCACCACGTAGGCCGCGGTCAGGTCGCGCCGGACCAGGAGCAGCGCGAACAGGCCCACCACCGCGCCCACCACCAGCAGCAGTGCCAGCCAGGCGAGGGCAACGAAGTACCAGTCCACGCCCTCGGTGTTCGGCAGCAGCGAGACATTGGTCTGGAAGATCTTCTGGTAGCCGATGATGGCGAAGGCGGCCATGAGCCCGATCAGCGCCACGGTGACGAGGCCGCCCGCCAGCAGCTCCGAGGTGGAGCGGTCGGGTCGTGGCCGCAGGAAGCCGGCCCGCCCGGCGAGCCCGGCGATCACGCCAATGGCCACGGCCGTGATCGCGAAGGCGGCGGCCGGCTGGTACTGGAAGGGCGGGGGGATGACGTACGACCACAGGATGTTGCACAGCCCACCGGTGAGGGCGCCGGCCACCGGGCCGCACAGGACGCCGACCAGGATGGTGCCGATGGAGTCGAGGTAGATCGGGATCTTCAATGCCGATGCCACGGTCTGGCCCAGGATGATGTTCACCGCGATGCCGACCACCATCAGCAGCAGGGTGCGCGTGCCGAACTGGTGAGCCAGCGACTCCAGCCGGCCGGTCTGCACCAGCTCCAGGCCGAAGTACACGATCGCCCCCACGACCATGGCGATGGTCAGGATCAGCGCCCAGGTGTTCGCGGCCTTGGCGTTGACGAAGGTGTTGGGGTCCACGTCGGCCTGGGTGCCGAAGTCGCCGAAGCCGATGATGCCCACGTAGGCCACCACGGCGAACGCCACCAACCCGGCGGCGAAGCGCAGCGGCGCCCACTCCCCGGTCTGCATCCGCGCCAGCAGGGCGTACACGATGTCGGCGCCGATGACTCCCACAGCCAGCGCCATGACCCATTGCTGGCCAGTCGCCAGCAGCACGAGGCCCAGCACCAAACCGACGGCGACCCCGATGCCGATGCGCGTTGCGCGAGCGTCCATTGCCGTTCCTTCCTCCTCGCGGGCTGATCTGTCGTCCTACGCCACGGCGGTGGCCAGCCTCTGCAGCAGCTCCTCCTTCATCCCATCGGCATCGATCACGGTGGCGATCTCGACCGGCGGCCGCGCATCGGAATCATCGGCGCGGTAGAGGCTGCCGGCGACGTACGGATCGGCGCCGGTATCCACCGCCAGGCGCTCCGAGACTGACTCCGTCACCAGCTCCGGGCGCAGCAGCGCGCCGATGAGCGTGACCGGGTCATGCAGGTAGCAGCCGTCGATGCCATCGGCCTCGCGATGGAAGCCGATGTAGAAGCGAATGGCGTCGCGCACGATGCCGGTCAGGTGCGTCTCCGGCAGCGTGCGAAGGTCGTCCATGGCAAAGATCACGTCCTGCGTCGCGTCGAGCGGAAAGAGCCGGTCGATCGCACCGCGGCGCAGGCACGTCTCGGCGGCCTCGGGGTCGACGCACGCGTTCCACTCGCCGGTGTCGGTGGTGTTGCCGCGCTCCTCGAGCGTGCCGCCCATCCACACCACCTCGCGCGTGCCATCGGCCAGGTCCACGCCGTTCATGGTGGCCGCTGCCAGGTTGGTGAGCGGGCCCAGCGCCACGATGGTGATCTCGCCGGGATGCCGCTTCACGTGCGCACCCAGGTAGCGAGGGGCCGGCACGGGGGTGAAGTCGGTGCTGCCCAGCTTGCGGTCCTCGCCCCGCAGCTCGACGTAGCCGGTGCCCGTGGGCCCGTGGGTGTCGGGCGCGGTGCGCAGGCGACGCTGCAGCGGCCGCGCGGCACCGATGCTGACCGGCACGTCGGCCCGCCCGACCATCTGCAGGATCTTGCCGGTGTTGCGCGCGACGTGGTGGATCTCCACGTTGCCCGCCACGCAGGTCACGCCCCGCAGGTTCAGCTCCGGGGCAGTGGCGGCGATCAGCAGCGCCACCATGTCGTCGATTCCGGTGTCGACGTCCAGGATGACCGGCAGCCGCTCTCCGTTCTGACCGTCCTCGCCGCCCTCCGTCATCGGCTCCATGGCAGCCATGCTAGCGCGGCCAGGCGCCGGCCCGGCCGACCTTGCTCACGGCCTCCGATCGGCCCAGGGCCTGGCCGATGAACCGTGCCGCCGCCAGCACCCCGTCGAGGTCCACCCCGTGGCGTAGTCCCTGGCGGTCCAGCAGGTAGACCAGGTCCTCGGTCGCCAGGTTGCCCGCCGCACCCGGCGCGAAGGGCGACCCCCCGGTCCCGCCCGTCGAGGCGTCGAAGGCGGTGATGCCGTGCTCCAGCGCGGCCATGACGCTGGCGAGCGCCGTGCCGCGGGTGTCATGCAGGTGCAATGCGACCACGTCGGGGCCGATGCCGGCCGCCGCCAGCGCAGCCAGCACCCGGTCGATGTCCGCCGGCGCCGCCACGCCCAGCGTGTCGCTGATCGACAGCTCGTCCACGCCCATGGCCACCAGGCGTTCGGACACCCGCACCACGGCCGCCGCGTCCACCTCTCCCTCGTACGGACAGCCGAACGCGGTGCTGACGTACGCCCGCAGCCACCAGCCGCGCCGCCGCGCCTCGGCGGCAATGGGCGCGAACGTCGTGAGCGATTCATCGATGCCCATGTTGATGTTGTGGCGCACGTACGACTCCGTGGCGGCCGTCATCAGGCAGATGGCGTCCACGTCCGCCGCAATCGCACGCTCCAGGCCCCGTGAGTTCGGCACCAGCACCGGATAGCGCATCCCCGGCCGGCGGTCCAATCGGCGCATCAGGGCATCTGCGTCGGCCACCTGCGGCACCGCGCTCGGCGACACGAACGAGGTGGACTCGATCTCGCGCAGCCCGGCATCGGCCAGCAGCCCGATGAAGCGCAGCTTGTCCTCGGTGGCGACGACTGTGTGCTCGGCCTGCAGGCCGTCGCGCGGACCGACCTCGTAGATGCGCACGTCGACGGCGGTCACGGGCCGATTCTAGGGCCGCACTGAAGGAAATCGGCCGGGCGCGGCTCATACTCCACGACAGACAGCAGCAGGCAGCACATGCGCCACCTCATCGACCGAGCGATGACGGGGGACCCTGACGCGTTCAACGCGCTCGCCGCACATGTCGGCGACGACATGTTTGCCATCGCCAGGCGGATCCTGCGCGACCGCGAGCGCGCCGCGGACGCGGTCCAGGCGACGCTGCTGGCCATCTGGCGGAACCTGCCGAAGCTCCGTGACCCCCAGCGCTTTGACGCCTGGCGCTACCGCCTGCTGGTCAACGAGTGCTACCGGCAGGGCCGCCGCGAACGACGAGAGCGCGACGGCCGGCAGCTGGCACCACCCGCACCCCCTCACCCCGATCATGCGAGCGCGATCGCGGACCGCGACGCCATCGAGCGCGCGTTCCTGCGGCTCTCGCCGCAGCACCGGGCCGTGGTGGTCCTGCATCACTACCGCGGCCTGCCGCTCGTCGAGGTCGCGTCCACATTGGGCATCCCGGTAGGCACCGCGTATTCGCGGCTGCACTACGCCCAGGAGCGCCTGCGGTCCGTCCTCACCGAAGAGATCGAACCAGTCACCTCGCGAGGCATGGCATGACCCAGCAGACTCACGTTTCACGCTTCATCGAGCTTTGGCTTGCCGATGCCGAGCCCGACGTGCTGCCCGACCGCGTGCTGAGCACCGTGGCCGATCGGCTGCCGCGAATGCGCCAGGACCGTGCGCGATTCGGGCTGCTCGCGACCTGGCGGTATGTCGCTGTGACAGCCGGCCTGGCGGTGGTGACCGCCGCGTCCGTGGTCGCCTACGGCGCGTACCGGGCAGCACCGCCGGTGTCCGGCTCGTTTTCGGCGTCACCGACCGGCTCGCCGACGGCGACGCCGTTCACCACACCGGTGCTGACGCCCTTCCCCTCCTACTCGATCCCGCCGGCCAAGGGCTCGGGTGGCTCCAGTGATCGGATCACCGGTCGCGTCGAGGACGCAATCGGCGACGCGCGGGTGGGTGTCGACCTCCGCGGTTGGCACTGGCCGCCAAGTCCGTCGGCCTACGCGCTGATGCGCTATCTCAATGACCTGGAGGGCACCAGCATGGGCCTCCTGGCGCTGGTGGCGCCGCCGCGGGTCTACCCCCGTGTCCAGCCCGACGACCTGACCGCCATGCTCCAACCCACCAAGGGCGGTCGCCCCTCGGCGACCATCCGGATCGCGGTCGTCGACACGCCGTCGGATGGGCTCTCGGGCCTCGCCGGGCGCGTGGCGGCCGAGGACTACGACGGGGGCGGTCAGGTGATAGACAGGCTTTTGCTTCCGGCGGGACCAGCGGCCTTCGTCCGGACCCGGACCACGATCAGCGGCATCGGCGGTGGCAGCTACGAGGTCGCCATTTACCTGATCGAGACCGGTGCCAGGATGGTGTCGGTGACCTTCGCAGCCGGCGCGGCGGACTTCGATGCGCTGCAGCCGACCTTCCGCCACATCGTCGAGGGCATCACCGTCGACTAGGCCGATACCTCCGCCAGCAGCTCGCCCCGTGCCACCTGCTGCCCCTCGCTCACGTGCAGCCGCGTGACGGTTCCCGCCAGCGGCGACACCACGGCATGCTCCATCTTCATGGCCTCCACCACCACCACGGTTTCGTGCGCCTGGACCGATGCGCCCTCCCGCACTCGAACCGCCAGCACTCGCCCCGGCATCGGCGCGCTCAGCGCCGCGTGGCTGCCCGCCGCCCCGGCGGCGTGGCGCACCGCCTCCTCGACCGTCGGCGCCCGCGCGACCCGGAACTCCAGGGATTGCCCCGCCACGTCCACGAACGCGTCGTCCGCGTCCCGCCGCGCCACGAGCGACGCATCCGCGGACCGTGCGAGCTGGACGGTTCGCTCCTCGTCGCCGTGGACGAGCCGCAGGCGCGGGCTGGCATTCAGCCGCCAGCCACCGCCCCATTGGGCTTCGCGTGCCGCCGGGGCGAGGGCGTTGGCGGCCGCCAGCCACGCGCCGTCGCTCGGAGGCTCAGGCTGGGGCAGCTCCAGGCTGTCGATCGTGTCGGTTCGGACCTCGCCGTCGGCCATGACCGGCTGCGCGGCCAGCCAGCGGAGGAAGCGCAAGTTGGTGCGCACGCCCAGCACCCGGGTCTGCGCCAGTGCCTCGCGCAGGCGCGCGAGCGCCGTCGTGCGGTCCGGCCCCGCGACGATGAGCTTGGCGAGCATCGGGTCATACCGATCGCTGACGATGTCGCCGACCTGGATGCCGGTGTCCACCCGTACGTCGCTTGGCCAGGCCAGCTCAACGATCCGCCCCGTGGCCGGCAGGAAGCCAGCGTCCGGATCCTCGGCGTACAGCCGCGCCTCGAAGGCATGCCCCTGCAGCTGCACGGCTGCCTGCGTGAAACCCAGTGGGTCGCCGGCGGCGATCCGCAGCTGGTCGGCGACCAGGTCGCGGCCGGTGACGGCTTCGGTGACGGGATGCTCGACCTGGAGCCGCGTGTTCATCTCCAGGAAATGGAAGGCGCCATCGTCGCCGAGCAGGAACTCGACCGTGCCCGCTCCCACGTACCCCGCGGCGAGCGCCACGCGCAGCGCGGCGTCGCCCATCCGGCTGCGCAGCGCGTCGTCGACGGCGGGTCCCGGGCTTTCCTCCACGATCTTCTGGTTACGCCGCTGCGCGGAGCAGTCGCGCTCACCAAGGTGCACGGCGCCGCCCTGCTGGTCGATCAGGACCTGGATCTCGACGTGCCGCGGCCTCTCCAGTAGCCGCTCCAGGATCAGACGATCGTCCGCGAATGAGCGGCTGGCCTCGCGCCGAGCCGCCGCCAGCGCCTCTGGCAGGAGCGCGGCATCGCGCACGACGCGCATTCCCTTGCCACCACCACCACCCCTCGGCTTAACGAGCAGCGGCAGCCCGACGCGACGAGCCTCCGCCAGCAGCCGATCGTCGGACTGGTCATCGCCGTCGTAGCCGGGCAGCACCGGCACTCCCAGCCCAGCGGCCGTGCGACGCGCGGCGGCCTTGTCGCCCATGGCGCTGATCGCGCCCGGCGGCGGCCCGACCCAGGCCAGGCCGGCACCGAGCACGGCACGGGCGAACGCCGGGTTCTCCGACAGGAACCCGTAGCCGGGATGGATCGCGTCGGCACCGGAGCGGCGCGCCACCTCCAGGATCGAGTCCGCGTCGAGGTAGGCCGGCACCGGCAGGACCAGGTCCATGCCATCCGGCGGACGGTCATCCGGGGCGTGGATCCCGATGGCGCGGATGCCCAGGCGGCGCGCGGAGCGGGCCACGCGGACCGCGATCTCACCGCGGTTGGCGATCAGCAGCGCACCAATGCGTCGTGGGCCAGCGCCGGGCGGTGCAGCCATCGGCTCATCTGAGACGCTCGCGAGCGCGGCTCGCGCAACCCTCATCCGTCGGCCGATGCGCGTTCCGAGCAGGCGGCCGTCAGCGATCCAGCGCTGGACCGTGCGCGGCGTCACGCCGAGCAGCTCGGCCACCTGGCGTGGCGTCAGCAGCTCGTCGGTCATGTCGCGATTGTCGCATCGGCATCACGCCGATGCAGTCTGGCTTTAGGAGCCTCGGCCCCAGGACGGTGGCCGCTTCTCCAGGAAAGCAGTGAGGCCTTCCTGCCCCTCCGCGGAGGTCCGTTGCCGGGCGATCGCCTGGACGGTCAGCTGCCGGCGCTCTTCGCCAGTCAGGCCGCGCTGATCGCGGACGATCGCCTTGGCGGCGCGAGCCGCCGTCGGGCCGGCTGCCAGGAGGCCATCCAGGAGTTCCGCGAGCCGCGCATCGACCGCCGCGAGATCGGCATGGACCTCGTGCACCAGGCCGATGCGCAGGGCGCGGTCGGCGTCGAAACGCTCCCCGGTCGGGAACAGCGCACGCGCATGACCCTCGCCGATGCGGGCCAGCACGAACGGGCTGATCACCGCTGGCAGGATGCCAAGCCGCGTCTCGGTGAACCCGAACGTGGCGTTGGCCGTGGATAGGACGACGTCGGCAACGGCGCACAGGCCCATGCCGCCGCCGAGGGCCGCGCCCTGGACCCTCGCGATGACCGGTACCGGGCATGCGTCAATGGCCTCCAGCATCTCGGCCAGCCGCGCGGCGTCCGCCTCGTTCTGCGCCACCGAAAGCTCCAGCGAGGCGCGCATCCAGGCAACGTCCGCACCGGCGCAGAACGACTCCCCGTCGCCGGCCAGGACCACTGCCCGCAGGGACTCCGGCGGCTCTGAGGACAGCTCGTGGAACGCCACGGTGAGCGCCGCGATCAGCTGGGCGTTGAAGGCGTTGCGCACGTCCGGGCGGGCCAGCGTGACGCGCGCCACGGAGCCGTCTCCCTCGCGCTCGACGAGGAGCTGCTCGCTCAACGGCCGCCCCGGCGATAGAACGGCTCCGTCACCGCGCGGACGGAGGAGAGGAGCGGCTCCTCGAGCCACAGCACGTCGGTGCCGTCGGGCACGTCCACGATGGCGGAGGCGCCCTCGGCGCCGAGCAGGCCGAGCATGAGCCGCCGCTGACCGCTGCTTTCCGACTCGACCAGCCAGGCGGCGTCGACGCCGGTGCCGCGTAGGGCTGTCGCCAGCTCCTGCTCCAGCGCCACGGCCTCGGGCCCGGGAAGCCGAACGCGAACCGAGCTCGTCGACGCAGTCTGGAACAGCGGCTCGTCCATGCCGGGCAGTTCGCCGCGGGCCAATGCCGCCAGTTCGTCTGGCTCGAATCGATAGGGGATCGGGCCGGCTGGATCCATGATGGCCGGCACCCCGGCGGCGGCCATGTTGCCGATCGCGATCCGCGCCGGGATCGGCAGGGTCGCGGTGCCGCGCGGCGCCCACGCGGAAAGCGCCGCGAACGAGGCGAAGCAGACGCTGATGGCCTTCCCGTCGGCGTCGGCCGCCAGCATCACGCTGATCTCGACCTCGGCGTCGTCGTTCACCGCCGATTCGAGCGCAGCCTTGGTCTCATCGCCGTGCTCGGGAGGTACGGGCAGCAGCAGCGTGCCCGTCATCAGCGCGCGGTAGAAGTCGCCGAGCGCACGGTGGTCGGTCTCACCGCGCTCCTCGGCTGCGCGTGCGGAGAGCATCGCCTCGAACAGGGCGGCGGCGGATTCCTCGAGCGACCCGGTGGGCGTGGAGCGGTCATGCGAGCCGGGCCGCGGCGCGTCGGGGGTCATCGGCCGCAGCCTACCATCGGCCGTACGATCCGCGGCATGCCACAGGCGATCGATCACCTCGTCATTGCCGTCCCGGACCCCGATGCCGCCGCGGATGAGCTGGAGCGGGCGCTGGGTATCGCCTTCCCGTCCGGCGGTCGCCACCCCGGCGTGGGGACCTGGAACCGAATCGCGTTCCTCGACGAGCCGTACCTCGAGCTCATAGGCGTCGAGGACGCGGAGGCCGCAGGCCGCTGGCCGGTCGGTGCCGCCGCGGTCCGCGCGCTGGAGGCAAACCCGGATGGCGCCTTCGCGACCTACGCCCTGCTCGACGACGACCTCGACGCCACTGTCGCGCGCCTTCGCGCTCGGGGTAGTGACATCGCTCGGCCGGCGTACGGGTCGCGGCACACGCCAAGCGGCGAGACGGTGGAGTGGTGGACCGCGACCTTCGCGCACCTTGCGCCGGACCAGCCGCCGTTCCTCATCCGCCACGCCCGCACCGGCGCCGAGTGGAGCGATGAGGCGGTCAGGAGTCGGCGGAGCCAGCTGCAGCCGGTCGGCTGCGTGGTTGCTCTCGCCACGCTCGAGCTGTCGGTCCCGAATCCCGACCTGGTGGCGCGGCGTTATCGGTCCGGTCGCGGCCTAGGACCGGTGCCGATCGAAGGCGATCAGCATCTGACGATTGGTCCCCACGCGGTTCTTCTGAAATCGTCGGCGCGGGGTGAGCCCCCGGCGACGGTCGTCATGGCCTGTCACGGCTCAACGGCCCGCAGCCTCGACCGTTTCGGCGTCCGCTTCGTGATGACGGGGGCAGCTACATCCTGAAGACGCCGAACCGCGATTCTCCGATCGGCGCGTTCAGGGCGGCGCTGATGCCCATGGCCAGCACGCGTCGCGTGTCCATCGGGTCGATCACCCCGTCATCCCACAGGCGCGCCGTGGAGTAGTAGGGCGAGCCCTGGCGCTCGTATTCGGCCAGGATCGGCGCCTCGAAGGCATCGCGCTCCGCATCGGTCTTCAGTTCGGTGTTCACGGTGGACAGCACCCGGGCTGCCTGCGCGCCGCCCATCACGCTGATCCGGGCGTTGGGCCACATCCACAGCTGCCGGGGCGAGTAGGCCCGCCCGGCCATCCCGTAGTTCCCCGCGCCAAAGCTGCCGCCGATGATGACCGTGAACTTCGGCACGGCCGTGGTCGCCACGGCGGTGACCAGCTTGGCGCCGTCCTTGGCGATCCCGCCGGCCTCGTACTCGCGACCGACCATGAAGCCCGTGATGTTCTGCAGGAAGATGAGCGGGATCCGTCGCTGGCTGGCGAGCTCCACGAAGTGCGCCCCCTTCAGCGCGGAGCTGCTGAACAGGATCCCGTTGTTCGCCAGGATGCCGACCGGGTAGCCCTCCAGTCGGGCGAAGCCGCACACCAACGTCTCGCCGTAGCGTTCCTTGAACTCGTGGAACTGGCTGCCGTCCACCAGCCTGGCGATCACCTCGCGCACGTCGTAGCTCTGCCGGCTGTCCGCGGGGATGACCCCGTACAGCTCGTCCGGATCCACCGATGGCTCCGCCGGCTCGGCGCGTTCCCACGGCGGCTCCGGCTTGCGCCAGGCCAACCCCTGCACGATCTCGCGGCCGATGGCGATGGCGTGCTCGTCGTCCAAGGCGAAGTGGTCGGCCACGCCGCTCGTCACCGTGTGCACCTCCGCCCCGCCCAGCTCCTCGGCGCTGACCTCCTCGCCGGTGGCCGCCTTCACCAGCGGCGGCCCGCCCAGGAAGATGGTCCCGGTGCCCTTGACGATGACCGTCTCGTCGGACATTGCCGGCACGTACGCGCCGCCCGCAGTCGAGCTGCCCATCACCAGCGCGATCTGGGGAATGCCGCGTGCGCTGAGGTTGGCCTGGTTGTAGAAGATGCGGCCGAAGTGCTCGCGATCCGGGAAGACCTCGTCCTGCAGCGGCAGGAACGCGCCGCCCGAGTCGACCAGGTAGATGCACGGCAGTCGGTTCTCCAGGGCGATCTCCTGAGCGCGGAGGTGCTTCTTGACGGTCACGGGGTAGTAGGTGCCGCCCTTCACCGTCGCATCGTTGGCGACGATGACGCACTCGACCCCTTCCACCTGGCCGATGCCGGTCACCATCCCCGCCCCGGGCGCGTCGCCGTCGTACATCCCGTCGGCCGCCAGCGCGGAGAGCTCCAGGAACGCGCTGCCCGGGTCGATCAACAGCTCGACGCGCTCGCGGACCGGCAGCTTGCCGCGCTCGCGATGCCGGGCGATGGAGCGCTCGTCACCTGCCGCCCCGCGGCCGGACACGAGATCGGTCCGCCGGCGCAGCTCCGCCACCAGCTGCCGCATGGCGGCGACGTTGGTGGCGAAGGCCGGTGACGAGGGGTCGAGCGAGGAGCGCAGGACGGCCATGGGGTGGCGCCGATTATGGGCACCCTTCGCGCCGTCCGCGCGACGTGTCAGGCCAGCGTGACGAGCGGAACCAGCTGGGAGACGTGGGCCGTGTTGACGATCACCACGCTGACGACGTGCTCGAAGGGCGGCTCGCCGTTGTGCAGGATGTACGCCTCGGTCAACGGCAGGAAGCGCGGCCCGCGCAGCAGCAGCTCGGGTCCGGGCTCGGCGCCCGGCACGATGTGCAGGTTGCCGGTCACGTTGAAGGGACCGGCGCTGAGCGCCACGCGTCGCAGCTTGCGATGGAGGCGCAGCTGGCGCGAGGCGCGCCACTCCGGCGGCATGGCCAGGATCACCTGCTCGGTCAGCAGCGACTGCCACTCGCCGCTGTCGTCGGGCTCCGGGGCCGGGTCGCGGGTCGACAGCGGCGCCTCGATGGGCCCGGGGCTGGGCTGCCAGAGGCGCAGCTCGTCCTGCGCGTTCAGCAGGTCGGTGACGCGTCGTCCGTTGGCCGCGATCCAGCCGACGATGCGGCTGTCGGCGGTGTAGAGCTCGATCGGTGCCAGTTCCGGGGCGAGCGCCACGGCGGCGCTGCCGGCGGTCGCGGTGGCAGTGGTGCCACGTCGCCAGTTCCAGAACGTCATGGGGACCCCGTGCTTCGACGGCCGCGGGGCAGCGCGCGGTCCGTGGTCGAAGGCTACGCGCCGCCCGCCACGCCTCCAAGTGCCCGACAGTACTAGGCAGGGCCGTTGCGAGCTGTCACCGATACAGGACTCGTTTGGCAGCCACATCGCACAGCGCGCAAACTCACGAGCCGATGAGCATCAACGACCGCGGCGCCCTGCACCTCGCCGAGGCCCCCGATGGGATACCGGCGCCCGACGTGGCGCCTCCGCAGATCGCGCGCAGCGGCGACGCCTTCGCGCGGCTGCGGATCGTGCACTTCCTGTCGCGCCTGCCGCGCAACACGACGCTCCAGCTGCGCGACGCGGTGGCCGTCCTGAACGCCCAGTTCCTGGACTGGTACTTCAGCGAGAAGGTCGTGCTGGCTGAGCTCGTCCAGCTGCAGGCCAACTGGTCGATCAGCTTCCACGGCGACGACCGGATCGTGCTGGATCGCAACGAGCGCGGTCACACGCTGCTGATCGTGGACTCCACGCGCATGACCGCGTTCCTGGTGGCAGAGGCCAGGCGCGCGGCGGACGACGCGAACGAGGAGCTCCGCCGCTTCACCCTTGGCGACGGGGTATCGCCGGACAACTAGCCGGCGGCTGGCTCCTAGACCCGATCGGCATCTCCGGCCGACTCGCTGGCCACCGCCACCGGATGCTCCGGCACCACGTCGTCATCCGTGACTGGCAGTGGCGTGCGGCGCGGGCGCGGCCGGAATGGCGAGGTCTCCGGCACGACGGGCCCATCGGCTTCGGTCAGGCTTCCGCCGCGGTAGGCCTCCCAGACGGCCATGACCGTGTCGCGGTGCGGGCGGATGCGGCAATGCTCGTCGCGATTCCCCATCTCGTCGCAGTAGCCCAACGGGATGCATTTCGGAGCGAGGAACGAGCCGAAGAAGGGGCTGACCCGGAAGATCTCGTGCCGGATCTGCTTGAACAGCTGCCGGATCTCCCATTGCGCCATGGTGCACAACCGCAGCCCGGACATGTGGATGAGCTGTCGCAGGTTGACCGTCATGATCAGGTTCGTCTGCATGGCGTTCGGGAAGATGAAGCGCGCGTCCTCGGCAGGCACTTCGGCCTGCAGCAGCTGGCCGTACAGGTCGAGGTTGTCGTCGATGGCCTGCTGGAAGCGGCCCGCCAGGTCATCGGGCAGGTTGCCATTGGCGATGGAATCGGGGACGGTGTAGTTGTCGCGCGCCTTGAAGCTGACGTAGCGCTGCGACTGCTGGTCGAAGGCGGTCCCGGCCCGATGCCGCACCAGCTGGTGCGACAGGGTGCGGGTCACGCCGCTGATGGCGAAGGTGAAGTTCACGTGCTCGATGGTCGAGCCGTGGCCCGACTCCATGACCTTGCGCACCAGGTTCTGCTGCTTCTCGTCCGCCACCTGGCGCGACACCGCCTTGTCCCAGATCTGGTCGGGCAGCTGCTCGGAGTAGCAGGTCCGGCAGGCCGTGTAGATGATGGGCAGGTAGAACTCTTCGACGATCTCCTTGGTGGGGAAGATGAGCTTCGCAGAGAGCTCCGGGGCAGTCGTCATGGGTCGGTCGAGGATAGCACCGCCACATGGCCGGTGCGCCCCCTTGTCCACAACATGTTGCGGTGTGGATAACCCGAGGCCGCTATCTTGTGGCTCGTCGCGCAGTCAGGACGGCGGCCAGTACTCCTCGCAGCGGATGGAGTCGTGGGGCACACCACGGCCGGCCAGCCACTCGCCGGCCGCCTCGACGACCGCCGGGTTGCCGCACAGGTAAGCGACCACCATCCCAGGATCCCCGACATGTTGGGCCCAGACCTCGGGCAGCAGGTCGAGGGCACGTGCCCGGTGAACGCCGGCCTCGCTGCCGTCGGAACGTGACGCGGCGGGGACGTAGACCAGCTCCGAGGACTGCCGCCTCCACTGTTCGAGCCTTTTCCGGAACCCGAGCTCGGCGGCGTGCCGTACGCCGTGCACCACGACCAGTGGCGGGGGAACGGCCCGCTCGAGCAGGGCGGACACCATGGCCACCATCGGCGCGATGCCCGTCCCGGTCGCCAGGAACAGGTGCAGGCGCCGGTCGTCCGGCATCAGGCGGAACACGCCCTTGGCGGAGCCGATCCGCACCCGCGTGCCAGCCGCGGTGGACCACAGCAGCGGCGTCAGCCGGCCGCCGGGAACGTGGCGCACCAGCAGCTCGAGCTCGCGGTCGCCCGGGTGCCCAGCCGGCGAATAGGGGCGTTGCAGCCAGGCGCCGTCATGCCACAGTCCCAGGCTCACGTACTGGCCGGGATGGAAGGAGAGCGGCCCCTCGTCCGGACGGACGCGGAGGACATGAATGTCGTCCGTGAGGGATTCACGCCCGACCAGCGTCGCGTTCGACGGCAGCTGCGGACGGGAGCGAGGACGTGCGGGCAGCCCCTCCAGGAGCGCCTGGGTTGCCGTCATCAGGCGGGGTGGAGGGCGTCCACCTGCCGCCGGGCCGCGGATGGGTCCGCGTACCAGGCCGCGTCGATGGCGGTGTAGACCGCCCATTCGGGCGGCAGCTCGCGGTCGGCGAAGATCGCCTCGTTCGGACAGACCCGGGCGCATTGGCCGCACTCGATGCAGGCCTCGGCGTCGATGTAGAACTTGCGGTCCGCGCCCGGCTCGGCGGTGATGCAGTCCACCGGGCAGACGTCCACGCAGGATTGGTCGTTTTGGTCGACGCATGGGGCGGCGATCACGTAGGTCACGGCAGCAGCAAGCCTTTGCGGGTTCCTGCCTCTGACGAGGCAGCGCCGCACGGAGAAGTTTCAGGACGCGGAGCTGTGTCGTTCCTCCAGGCGTACCAACCCGTGGCGCCGATCGAAGCCGATGCGGTTGCCGCCGGCGGCCTTGGCCGAGTCCAGTGCCTCGTCGGCCGCGCCCAGCAGCTCGTCGGTGGACAGCTCCATCCCCGGTCGCATGAACGTGACGCCGATCGAGACGGAGATGGTCAGCTCGCCGGCGTCGGTGGCCACCGGGCGGGTGATCAGCCGTCGACGCAGGGCATCGGCGAATACTGCGGCGCCCCGCTCGTCGGTATGCGGCAGGATGGCCATGAAGCTGTCGCCACCCACGCGACCCAGGGCGTCGGCCGCGCGCATCCGCAGGCGCAGGCGGAGCGCCAGCTCGCGAAGGACCTCGTCGCCGATGGTGAACCCATGCGCATGGTTGATCTCCGAAAAGTTGTCGACATCCAGCAGCATCACGGCCACCGGGTGCGCGTAGCGGCGTGACTCAGCGGCCTCGACTGCCAGGCGCTCCAGGATCGAGCGGCGGCCGAGGACGTCGGTCAGCGGGTCCTGTACGGCGGTGCGCGCCAGCTCCCCGCGCTGCAGCTCGATGGTGCGGCGTGCCTGGAGCAGCTCCTCGATCGTGCCGCGCAGCTCGCGCGCCAGGCGTAGCGCCTCGTCGTCAAGGGGCTGCGGCATTGCTGCGAGCGGCTGTGGTGGAGGCGGGACGTGCGCCGTCAGCGACATGGGTGGGCGCACTTCGAGCGGCTCGGCGGGCGTCGCGCTGACGTCCGCCCCCCGCGAGCGCGGCCAGGTCAGCGTGACGCCGGCGGCAAGCAGGGTCGCCATGGGAAAGACGGCATCCAGCGCGCCCGGGCGCATGGCGGTCATGGCGGCGAACGCGCCGGCGAGCAACCCCGCGCCCAGCACAGGACCCGGCACCGCGGCTGCCGCAGCCAGGGCGGCTGCCAGGGCGCTGAACCAGGGTGCCAGGCCCGCCGGCACCGGGGCGAACAGTGATGCCGCCAGAACGGCCTCGACGGTGATGGCCAGCAGGACGAACGACACGCGGCGGCCGCGCGGCGTCAGGACGAACGCCGGCAGCAGGCGCGGAATCAGCAGGAGCACGCCGCAGGCGGCCATGGCCAGCGGCATGCCGCCGTCCGGGAACTCGCCCGGCTTGCCGATGGCGTGGAAGCTGCCCGCCGCCAGCCCGACCGCCAGGCTGGCAAAAGCCGCGCTCTCGAGCATCGCCGCGCCACCGCCGGTCCGGAACCCGTCCGCCAGACGGAGGCTCGCCGCGGTCCCCATGACCAACGCGGCCATCGCCGCGAGTGACACGCCCAACCAGCCGGGCGCACCGGGGGCAGCGAGGCTGAGCGGCGGGAACAGCCGGAGCAGCGCGACGGCAGCCGGCGCCAGCAGCGCCGCCGTCAGCGTGGCACCGGCGCGGGCCAGGGCATCCGCAGCGGAGCGATCCACCTGGCGAGTCTTCGGATGCCCCGAAGGGGTCGCAATAGTACGAAGGGCGCCGCGCGGCGCTCGGCCCTATGCTCCGCACATGGCCGGTCGCACGGTGATGTCACGCAGGGCCTTCATGGAGGCTACCGATCGACTGATCGGCGAAGGCGAGCGCGTCGTCGAGGAGCCTGACTGGAACCTGTTCCGCGCCTGGCTGCTGAACTCGGACGAGCTCCTCGAGCGCGTCTGGGGCAGGATGGACCGATACCACCTCGCCTGGCTGAACGTGGGCCGCGACTCGGCGCCGCCCGGGTCGCTCCTGGACGACGCGGGCACCGCCCGCTTCGTGACGGAGGTGGCGAGTGCCAAGCTGGCCGTGCTGCGTACGATGAGGAGCGCGGTGGCGTCCCACGGCTGGACGCTGCTCAGTGACGAGGAGGACGAGGGCGAGCATGACGTACCGGCCTGACGAGCGGATCGGCGGCCTGGCGGCCGTGCTGGCCCATCCCGACGACGAGAGCTTCGCCTGCGCCGGGGCGCTGGCCCTGGCCCACGATGCCGGCCGCGTGACCCGGCTGCTGGTCGCGACGCGCGGTGAGGCGGGCAACCCCGACGGGACTCCGGACGAGGAGCTTGGCGCGCGGCGCGAGGACGAGTTGCGCTGCGCGGCCAGCAAGATCGGGTTCGACGAGGTCACCGTGTTGGAGGGGCACGCCGACGGCTCGCTGGCGGATGTCCCGTTCAGCCAGGTGGTGGACGAGATCGCGCTCTGGCTGTCGGACCGCCGCCCGGACACGGTCATCACGTTCGGCGCGCACGGCGTGACGGGTCACCCCGATCACGTGGTGGTCGGCTCGGCCACGCGCTGGGCGATCGAGCGCCTGGCGGAGTCGGGCATCGCCCCGCACGCGGTCTATGTCATTGCCCCTGTCTTCGGGCCGGGCACGCAGCGCTACGACCTCTCCCCGGAGGAGGGAGCGGCGACCCACCGGCTGGACGTGACCTCGGTGGTCGAGCGACGGATCGCCGCGCTCGAATGCCACGCCAGCCAGCCGGACGCGCGCGAGGAGGCCGCCACGCTGCGCGCTGCGCTCGAGTCGGATGGCGTCATCCACGAGGGCTACACGCGAGTCCGGCCGCCGGTCCCCGCCCCGCACCCGAAGTTCGACACCGCCCTGACCTGAGGCGCGCACACTGCCCGCGCTTGATGCGCGCGGCTGGGACGCGGCCGCGCGGTCCCGGACGGGTGGCCCCCGGCGGCTTCCTGGCGAATCCTTGCTAAACTGGTCGGGATATGACGATCGACCAGGACCTCGGCCAGAACCTGGGCAAGGTGGACGAGGTGATGACCGCGCTGTATGACATCCACGATCCGGAGATCGGGATGAGCATCGTCGACCTCGACCTGATCAAGCACGTCGAGATCGGTGCCAACGGCGCCCCCACCGAGATCAAGATGGTGCTGACCACGCCGTTCTGCCCGTGGGCCGGCGAGCTGATTCAGACCGTGAAGGATCGGACGGAGGAGGTCGTCGGACCGCCGGTCAAGGTCACTCTGCTGGCCGATCGCTGGGAGCCGCCGCCCGGGCTCTTCTAGCCGGGTTCGGCTATCCGCCGTCCGCGCCGGCGCCGGACGCCGTCGATGAGCGTTGCGCCCGGGGTACCCACGGCTTCTTCTCACCGTCCGCCAGCTTGAGGGCGCGGCTCACGGCTCCCTCCAGCTGGTCGACCGTGAACGGCTTCATCACCACCTCGATGCCCTGCTCGAGCAGGTACGCCTCCTGCTCGCGGACCGCCTTCACGGCCGCGGTGCAGGCCACGATCGGGATGCCCACGGTGGTGGGGTGCATTCGCAGCTTCTGCAGCAGCTGCCAGCCATCCATCTCCCGATCGCCGATCACGAAGTCGATGACCACCAGGTCCGGCTGCTCGTCGACGATCCGCGACAGCTCGTCTGGCGCGAAGCTCATGAGCACGACCTCGTGGCCCATCTCGCCCTCGATGACGTCGCGGAACAGCTCGAGGATCTCCTTGGTGTCGTTGATCACCAGGACGCGCTTGCGCTCGGTCATGCGCAGCTGCCGTGCACGTTCCATGCCTCGGTCGCCCGCTCGGCGAGCGTGAGCCGATCGCATCCGGTCTACCATCGGGCCGATGCGCATCTACACCCGCAAGGGGGACACCGGCACTACCGGCCTGCTGTTCGGCGGCGAGCGGGTGAGCAAGGCCAGCCTGCGGACCGATGCCTACGGTGGCACCGACGAGGCCGTCTCCGCCCTGGGGCTGGCGCGCGCGGCCATCGGCTCGCAGACCGATCGCACCGAAGCGCGGCTCGCCGCCCTGATCCTCCGCATCCAGCGCGAGCTCTTTGTGGTGGGAGCCGAGCTGGCCACGCACGCGGACCGGCGCGGGAAGCTGACCGCCGGCACCAGCCTGGTTACGCCGGAGATGGTCACCGCGCTGGAAGGCGAGATCGACGCGCTGGAGGCTGACCACCCGATGCCCGCCGAGTTCGTCCTGCCGGGGGAGTCGATGACCGGTGCCGCACTGGACCTGGCGCGAACGTCGGTGCGGCGGGCGGAGCGGCGGGCGGTCGCGCTGGCCGACGCCGGCGAGCTGAACGGCTCCCAGGTGGTCCCGTACCTCAACCGTCTCGCCGACCTGCTGTTCGTCATGGCGCGGGCCGCGGACGGTGGGTTTCGCCCGGTGCGGGGCGGGCCATGAGCCGCACGTTCTTCCTGTGCGGCGCGAGCGAGGGGGCGGCGTGACCCGCCACGTCGTCGAGATCAGGCGGCCTGTTGACGAGGTGTTCGCCGTGCTCACCGACGTGACGAAGACCGGTCGCTGGTACCCGGCGAAGGTGGAGGAGTGGTGGACGACCCCGCCGCCGCACGGCGTCGGTTCAGTGCGCCGGGCCAGGGTCACGGTCATGGGACGGGGCGTGGAGAACGATGCCGTCGTGACCGAATATGACCCGCCACGTCGGGCGGCGATGCGGGGTCTCTCGCGCAGCGCTCCATTCCACGCCACGCTGCAGTTCGCCCCGCTCGACGGAGGGACACGCGTGGTGGTTGACACGGAATTCGAGCTTCGCGGACTGCTGCGGGTGATCGGCCCGCCCTTCATCCGGAGTTACGAGCGCGGATGGGCCACCGGGATGTCGAATCTGAAGCGAATGATGGAGGCCGGCGAGCTGTAGGTTGCGCGCCATCCGCCTCAAGGAGGCTGGTACTGTCTACGCCCATCCGCGACCACGTTCAGGAGCACTGCACGCATGCCTTCACGACTCAACCCCTATCTCGGCTTCAACGGAGAGGCCCGCGAGGCGATGGACTTCTACCACGACGTCTTCGGCGGCGAGCTGACATCGCAGACGTATGCCGAGGGCGGCATGTCCGAGGGACCCGACGACGCCAATTTGGTGATGCACGCCCAGCTCGACGCGCCAAACGGCATGACGCTGATGGGATCCGATGCGCCGCCGCGGATGGGGCGCCAGGAGCGCGGTGGCATGAGCATCTCGCTGAGCGGTGATGACGACGGGGAGCTTTCTGGCTACTGGCAGAAGCTGTCGGACGGCGGCTCGGTGACGATGCCGCTCGAGGCGGCGCCGTGGGGCGACAAGTTCGGCATGCTGACCGATCGGTTCGGCGTGGAATGGATGGTCAACATCGCCGGGTCGCCGCCCGGATCGCAGGCGGAGTAGGGTTCACGCCTGATGGGCGAGGCAACGTCTGCCGCCGCGTCGGAGCTGCCGCGCGGGCGCACCGCGCCGCTCTCCGATGACGAGGCGGGCGCCCTGTTCGAGCGCGGCGTGGCGCTGTTCAACGGCGTGCGGTACTGGCATGCGCATGAGGCCTGGGAGACGCTGTGGCGCGCCGCTCCCGATGACGAGCGGGATTTCTATCAGGGCCTCATCCAGCTGGCCGCCGGGCTGCTACATGTCCAGCGGCGCAACCTGCGTGGCGCGCGGAACAAGCTGGCCGAAGGGCTGGAGAAGCTGCGCAGGTATCAGCCCAAGCATCACGGCATCGTCATCAACGAGCTGGTCGGCCGTGGCGAGCGCATCCTGGACCAGCTCGAGGCGGGCACCATCCCGTACCTGATCCCACCGGTCATCCGTCACGCCGAGCTGGACCAGCCAAAGCTCGAGGCCTGAGCTGAGCCGATGACCGAGGAGGATCGCATCGAGCACGATTCCATGGGCGAGGTGCGCGTGCCGGGCTGGGCGCGATGGGGCGCCACCACACAGCGCGCGGTCGAGAACTTCCCGATCAGCGGGCAGCGCCTCGAGCTTGCCCACCTCGCCGCCCTGGGCGCGATCAAGGCCGCGGCGGCGCGGGTCAATGGCGCGATGGGGATCGTTGACGCCGAGATGGCAGATGCAATCGCGGAGGCGGCCGAGGCGGTCGCGCGCGGCGAGCTGGATGACCACTTCCCGATCGATGTCTTCCAGACCGGCTCCGGGACGAGCAGCAACATGAACGCGAACGAGGTGATCGCCTCGCTCGCGGCGGAGCGGCTGGGTCGGCCGGTCCACCCCAATGACCACGTCAACGCCAGCCAGTCCAGCAATGACGTCTTCCCCTCCAGCATCCACCTCGCCGCGACCGCCGCGGTCGTGAACGACTTGATCCCTGCGCTCGACCGGCTGGCGTCGGCGCTCGAGGCGAAGCGCGACGAATTCACGACGGTCGTGAAGTCCGGCCGCACGCACCTGATGGATGCCACCCCCGTCACCCTGGGCCAGGAGTTCGGCGGCTACGCCGCGCAGGTGCGCGCCGGGATCGAGCGGCTCAACGCCAGCCTGCCGCGCCTGGCCGAGCTGCCGCTGGGCGGGACCGCGGTCGGCACCGGCATCAACATGCCGCCCGGCTGGGCCGCCAAGGTCATCGCCGACCTCGCGTCACGCAGCGGGCTGCCGCTCACCGAGGCGCGGGACCACTTCGAGGCACAGGGCGCGCGCGACGGGCTGGTCGAGACGTCGGGCCAGCTACGGACGCTGGCGGTCAGCCTCTACAAGATCGCGAACGACCTGCGCTGGATGGGATCCGGTCCGCGTGCCGGCCTGCGGGAGATCAACATCCCGGACCTGCAGCCAGGCTCCTCGATCATGCCCGGCAAGGTGAACCCGGTGATCCCCGAGGCGGTGTGCATGGTCTGCGCGCAGGTCATCGGCAACGATGCCGCAATCGCCTTTGGCGGCGCGGCCGGCAACTTCGAACTGAACGTGATGCTGCCGATGCTGGCGCGCAACATCCTGGAGTCCATCCGGCTGCTCGCCAACGTGAGCCGGCTGTTCGCCGACCGCTGCATTGCCGGCATCACTGCCAACGCGGAGCGCGCTCGCGAGTATGCGGAGGGGTCGCCGTCGATAGTCACGCCGCTGAACCCCTATATCGGGTATGAGGAAGCGGCCAAGGTGGCGAAGCAGGCGCTGGCCGAGGGCAAGCCGATCCGGCAGGTCGTGCTGGAG
>DASSEC010000065.1:0-10500 GCA_035696685.1 Candidatus Limnocylindria bacterium
GGCGGCGGTCGGCATCGGCGCATTGGTCGCGTGGGTGACCGTGACGATCGCGGCGCCCGGCGACTTCGCGGCGGGCCTGGCGGTACCGTGGGCGCTGCTGG
The DNA here is from genome assembly GCA_035696685.1 of Candidatus Limnocylindria bacterium. Taxonomy (GTDB): domain Bacteria; phylum Chloroflexota; class Limnocylindria; order QHBO01; family QHBO01; genus DASSCW01. The sequence goes on from DASSEC010000065.1 coordinate 102, forward strand.
CCGCAGTCGTGCTGCTGGGGATCGGCGTGGCCTCGCTGGCCGGCATCGTGGCCTACTCGCTGCCCACCCGGACCGCGGACGGGGCCATCCTCATCTCGCTCGCTGATGCACAGCAGCGCTTCGGCGTGACGCAGGCCAGCCTCTGGACGCTTGAGCCGGACGGCAGCCTGCCCGATGCGGCATTCACAGCCGGCGTGCAGCAGAGGGCCGACAGCCTGGCTGCCCAGGCCCTTACGGCCCGCGATCTCTCCAGCGAGCTGTCACGCTCGCTGGACCGGCTCATCGGCCTGTTCGACGTGCTGGCGCTGCTGGCGGTGGTCATCGGCGGCTTGGGCATCGTCAACACGCTGGCGGTGGGCGTCCTGGAGCGAGCCCGGGAGATCGCGATCCTGCGCTCGCACGGCATGACCATTGGCCAGGTGCAGGCCATGGTGGTGGCGGAGGCCGGCATCATCGGCGCCGTGGGTGGTGTGGCGGCGGTCGGCATCGGCGCATTGGTCGCGTGGGTGACCGTGACGATCGCGGCGCCCGGCGACTTCGCGGCGGGCCTGGCGGTACCGTGGGCGCTGCTGGCCGCAGTCGTGCTGCTAGGGATCGGCGTGGCCTCGCTGGCCGGCATCTACCCCGCGCGCGCCGCGGCGGCGACCTCGATCACGGAGAGCCTCAAGCACTTCGAATAGGGCGAAAGGAGGAGGCGGTGGAATCTCGCTTCTGGGAGGCCCAGGATGGGCGCGTGTTCGTCGGGCGCCTCGCGACTGGCAGCGACCTGGTGACTGACATCCAGGCGTTCTGCGAGGCCGAGGATATTCGTGCCGCGTGGGTCAGCCTGGTTGGTGCGGTGACGAAGGCCACGTTCGGCTACTACGAGCAGCACGAGCACCGCTACATCGAGATGACGAGCGACTTCCACCACGAGATCAGCGGCTTCATCGGCAACATCTCGATGCGCGAGGGCAAGCCGTTCCTGCATGCGCATGCCACGTTCGGCGAGCACGAAGGCGGCACCCTGGGCGGGCACCTGCTGCCCGGCTGCACGGTCTTCGTGGGCGAGGTCACCATCCGCGAGATGACCGGCGTCGAGCTGACGCGCACGCCCGATGAGGTGACCGGCCTGGCCCTCTGGTAGGCCAGGCGTGAGCCGATGAGATGGTCGCGGCCAATCCTGGCCGCGACAGATGGTCTCAGCGGAAGCGGGTCCCGAGGTTGCCCCAGGCTCGCGCGGGACGGCTGCGGCCGATGAGCCGCATGCGCATCAACGCCTCGTGCCCGAGCGTGGTCGTCATCTCGTCGAATCGGCCGTCTGCGCGCCGATCCTCGCGGTGCCGCATCAGGATCGCGTACTCCAGGGTGCCGGCGATCACCAGCACCAGGGTCAGAGCCTCCGGTAGTCCTGCCATGCCGGGGACCATACCGCGGGGCTGGGTCCCATTTGCAAGCCGGACCTTGGTCCCTCGGCGGCGAGTCCCACGAGTCACATTCGTATTGGTCGTCCCGGCGGTCCCGTATCATCGAGTCGGAGGCGTGCCGAACTGCCCATGAGCCAAACCGTCAGCGACGCACTGGCCGCGGCCAGGGAAGCCTTCAGCAAGGATGACTGGCCGGCAGCGCTCGACCTGTACAAGCAGGTCGGGGCCGATGACCTGGCGGCCGAGGACCTCGAAGCCATGGCCGACGCCGCGTGGTGGACCGCGCGGCCCGATGAGGCGATCGACCTGCTGCAGCGCGCCTACGCCAGCTATCTCGAAGCGGGCAAGCCCGCCCGTGCCGGTTACATGGCTCTGACCCTGGCCCGGGAATATGGCGTGAAGTACGCCACCAACGTGTCGGCCAGCTGGTTCAGTCGCGCGAAGAAGTTGCTCGAGGCCGAGCCGGAGAGCGCGGAGCTCGGATACCTCTACCTGCGGCTGTCCGCCCAGGAATCAAACGCCGATCGGCTGGATGCGTCGATCGAAGCCGCACGCCGCGCAGTGGAGATCGGTGAGCGCGTGGGCGACCGGAACCTGCAGGCCATCGGGACGGTGTACCTGGGCGTCGCCATGGTGGATCACGGTGACGTGGCGGAGGGCCTGAAGCTGATCGACGACGCCGCGCTGGCTGCGGTCAGTGGTGAGCTTGGCCTGTATGCCACCGGGACGGTGTACTGCAACACGATCGCCACCTGCTGCGAGATCGCCGACTTCGGCCGAGCGCGCGAGTGGGCGGATGCCGCGCACGCCTGGAGCAGCACGCATCCGCAGAACCCGTTGGTGCCCGGCGACTGCCGCGTCCATCAGGCAGAGGTCCTTGCTCTGCGGGGCGCCTGGGCGGAGGCGGAGGCATCAGCGCGGCGAGGCGCCGAGGAGCTGCGGGCGTTCAATCGCCTGTACCACGTGGGGGAGGCGCTGTACCAGATCGGCGTGATTCGGCTGCACCTGGGCGACCTGGAGGGCGCGCGCGATCACTTCGGGCAGGCGAGCGAGCTCGGCCGGGATCCGCAGCCTGGCATGTCGATGCTTCTGCTCGCGGAACGCAAGCTCGACCCGGCGATGGCATCAATCAGCCGTGCGCTCGAGGAGGAGCCGGCCAACAGGCTTGGCCGCGCCCGACTGCTCCCTGCGTTCATCGAGATCTCGCTGGCGAACGGGCGGATCGACGCGGCGCAGGGAGCGTTGGACGAGCTGCAGTCCATCACCGCGATCTTCGAAGCCCCTTCGCTGCGCGCAGCCACCGACAGCGCGGGTGGTGCTGTCCTGCTCGCCGCCGGCGACGCTGCCGGAGCGGCTCGGGCACTGCGACGCGCGGTGAGTGGCTGGCAGCAGGTCGAGGCGCCGTACGACGGAGCACGGGCGCGGGCACTTCTGGCGCAGGCCATCGAGCGACAGGGAGATGCCGAGGGCGCGCAGCTGGAGCGCCAGGCCGCGCGGGCTGCCTTCGACAAGCTCGGCGCCGCGACCGACATGCGCCTCCTCGACGAGCATCGCGCCCTGGTAGACAGCGTCCACGACGCCGCGGTGAGCGCCGCACGGACCTTCGTCTTCACCGACATCGTGAACTCCACCAACCTGATCGAGGCCATCGGCGACGATGCCTGGGTGGACGTCAGCCGCTGGCACGACGAGACGCTGCGGAAGCTCTTCGCGCGGCACCACGGGGAGGAGCTCGACCATGCGGGCGACGGCTTCTTCGTCGCGTTCGACGGACCGGCGGATGCGGTCGCGTGCGCAATGGCCATTCAGCAGAGCCTGGCGGGGCATCGCCGCACGCACGGCTTCGCGCCGCAGGTGCGCATCGGCATCCATGCGACCTCGGCAGCCAGGAGCGGCACGACCTACCGAGGGAAGGGGGTGCACGAAGCGGCAAGGATTGCCGCGCTGGCCACGGGCGGACAGATCGTGGCCAGCCGCGACACCGTGGACGGCCTCGCGGTCCCAGTCGGCTACTCAGACCCGCGAGACGTGAGCCTCAAAGGCATTGCCCAGCCCGTCGAAATCGTGACAATCGATTGGCAGGCCGTCGGCGGCTGAGGCCCGTCGCAAGCCCGGCAAGACCGCAAGAGGGCTGGCAGGCCAGCCATCGGCCTACGCTGGGTCAGCGGTGCCGGCGGTACTGCAGGTCGATGATCCCGTTGCTTGACGTCGTCGTGGAAGCGAGGTCCAGCTGATAGGACCGGGGCTCGCCGTCGAACAGTCGTGTGCCCTCCCCGGCAACGTATGGAAACAAGCTCACCTGGAGCTCGTCGATCAGGTCGAGCGCCATCAGCGACCGCCACATGCGGACGCCACCCCAGACCACCACGTGGCCGTCACCGCCCTGCCTGAACTTGTCGACTTCCTCGGCCGTGTCGCCGGCGGCGATGGTGGTATTGGGCCACTCGGCCGTCTTCAGGGTCCGGGAGAACACGACCTTGGGCGCGGCTGTAAGGATTGGCGCGAACGGGTGAGTGGTCGACGCGGTCATGGACCTGGAGATGCTTTCGTAGGCGGTGCGCCCGAACACGTGCGCGTGCGCACTCCTGAGAAACTCGAGTTGCGGAGCGTCACTGGGCTCGTTGTTCTCGGGGAGCGAGAAGCAGAACTTCCAGAAGTCGGTATCGGGGTCGGCGAGGAACCCATCCAGCGAGTAGTTGAACACCGTCGCGATCAACGTCCGCATAGCCGGACCTCCACGGTCTTGGATCGGGACGCTCCCGAATGGCGTTGGCCTTCACACACGAAGATGGTGCGCTCCCGAGTGCGACAGTCCGAGGCGGTCACCGACGGTTGCGCAGCGCGTGCAGAATATGGCGCCGCTGACGATGCTCGGCTCCGGTTCCGTGGTCATCGTCGCCGATGGAGAAGGTAGCCGCCTTGACGATGTACGAGCGGTTCGTGATCTCGTTGGCTGCCGTCGTTCTGGCGTCGTGCTCATCGGCCGGTGGCGTCCCATCGCCGACGTCGCCTGCAGCGTCACCAATCAGAGAATCTCCGAGTCCCGTCGCATCGTCCGGGACCCGTACCTGCGTCAGCTCATCCGAAGGCCAGGAGCTGCCATGCGCCCTCGAGCCCGGAACGTACGCCACGAAGTTCATGAAGCCAGCCCTCAGCTACACCGTCCCGTCGACGCGATGGGGGAGCCTCAACCGGGAGGTGGCGCCGGGGAACTTCCATCTGCTCCCCCCGGGCGCCACGATGGCCGGGTTCGCCAACGGAACCAGCGACGCCATCACGGTCGTCTCGGCGGTCGTTCCACCGGGGACCTGTACAGGGCAGCCTTCCACCGAGTTTGACCCGACCTATGACGGCCTGGTCGAGTTCCTGAGGACGGACGACCACGTGGTCGTGAGCCACGTGCGCGACGCGTCCGTTGGTGGATTGGACGGAACGGTCATGGACATCGCATTCGCCGATGGGGACGGATGTTCGGATGGGACCTACGCGGACCTGATGGTCGGTGTGGACCCGTCGCACGGAGCGTTCGGTATCAGTCCAGAGGAACGTGGGGTCCGCCTCTACCTGCTCCACAATCCCGACAACGACTCGACGCTGGCCATACAGGTTGACGACGCTGCTGGGGGAGGGAGCGAGTACGGCGACGGCAAGGGCTGGTTGGGCGCCGCCGAGTCGGTGATCGACACGTTCGTATTCACGCCCTGACGGATCCGCGGCGGTAGACTCCGAGGCGTGCGCCCGTAGCTCAGTGGACAGAGCGGGTGGCTTCGGACCATCAGGTCGCGGGTTCAAATCCTGCCGGGCGCGCCACCCATCTGGGGCATCATCCGCGGCGTGACCGCGTCGTCCGAGCCGATGGGCGCCACCCCGCCGATGCGCAGCCGCGGCCTGCTCGAGACTGTGGGCAACCCAGTGGCCCTGGCCGGGGCCGTCATTACGCTGCTGGCCTTCGCCGCCTACTGGTTCACCGGGCCGGCGAACACGCCCGACTCGTTCGTGCCGCTGGCTGACGCGTTCGCCCACGGCCGCCTTTCCATCCCCGTCGACCGGCCGTGGCTGGAGCTCGTGCCGGTGAACGACGGGACCGGAGCCCAGTACTCGCCGTTCCCGCCGGTCCCAGCGGTGATCCTTGTGCCGTTTGTGATGCTCACCCAGGCGTTTGGCATGGGGGAGCTGGATCCGGCCATCCATGCCGCGGTGCTGGGCGCGGCCAACGTGGCGCTGGTCTACGTGCTGCTTGGGCGCGTCGGCGTGGCCTTCCGACCGCGCCAGGTCCTGACCATCGGCTTCGCCTTCACCACCCACTGGTGGGTGGCCGGCATGGCCGGGACGCACCACTGGGCGCAGGTGGTGGCGGTCTTCTTCCTGCTGCTGGCGCTGCTTATCGGGCTCAGCCGCCGGTGGCCGCTACTGGCCGGGCTGTGCCTGGCGCTGGCCGCCGGCTCCCGCCTGCCGGTCGCCTTCAGCCTGCCGCTGTTCCTGGCGCTCTACGCGGACCGCTGGCGCCCGACGCGCGCGCACGCCTGGCTGCTGGCAGGGATTGCGGTGCCGGCGCTGCTGATTGCGGCGTACAACGTGGCACGCTTCGGATCACCAACCGACTTCGGTTATGCCCACATCCCGTCCGGTGACACGGGCATCGTCACCGACGAGCCGTGGTTCCGATACGGCCTCGTCTCGCCGCTCTACATCCCGCGTCACCTGTACGCGATCCTGCTGCAGAGCTTCGACTGGCGGGACCAGTTCCCGTACCTGGCGCCGAACTTCACCGGACTGTCGCTGACGTTGAGCGCGCCGTTCTACTTCTGGTCGGCCAACGCGTGGCGCGTCCGCGCGCTCCAGCCGCTGGTGCCCGTGGCGCTGCTCAGCGTCCTGCTGGTCATGCTGCCGGACGTCATGCACGGCTCATGGGGCTTCGCGCAATTCGGCTATCGGTTCATCCTGGATGCTGCCCCGCTGCTCATCCTGCTGCTGGGCTGGGCCTACCGCGAACGGGTTTCCATCGCGCTGGTGGTGGCCGTTGCCATCGGCGTGGCGGTGCACGCCTACGGGATCTACGCGATCAACGTCCTCCAGTTCACCGCCTGACGAGCTCAGCGCTTGCCGTCGGGCAGGTGGTAGGGGACGTCGGCGACGATCGTGTTGGGCCGGCTGAAGAGGCGCAGCTTCAGGCGCAGCGCGGTCTGGTTGTGTAGCAGGTTCTCCCACCAGTGGCGCGGGACCACCTCGGACAGCACCACCAGCACCGGCCGGCCCGGGTCCTGGGCCTGCAGCGCGTCTAGGTACCGCAGGAGCGGCCCGACGAGCGCGCGGTAAGGCGATTCAACGACCACCAGCTCGGTCTTGCCCGCCCAGTCGGGCCATCGCTCGCGCAGCTCGGCCGCCGACTCGGGGTTGTTGGTGATGTGCACGGCCGTGGCCGAGTCGCTGATCGAGTTGGCGAAGGCGATGGCCTGGCGCGCCGTGCGGTCCAGCCGGGCGACCGGCACGATCACGATCGGCTCGCTGGCCACCTCCTTGCCCTCGGGGATGCGCTCCAGCCCGAGCTGGTGATCGAGCGTCCGGTAATGCCTCCGGATCCCGGAGAGGAGCAGCATCAGCATCGGCACCAGCACGATGACCAGCCAGGAGCCCTGGAAGAAGTTGCTGGTGCCGACGACGAGCATCACCACCCCGGTGGTGGCCGCGCCGAGGCCGTTGATGAACGCCCCGCGCTGCCAGCCCGGCTCGTGGCGGCGCAGCCAGCGGACCATCATCCCCGTCTGCGACAGGGTGAAGGCGATGAAGACGCCCAGCGTGTAGAGCGGGATCAGCCCGGACACGCTGGCCTTGAAGAAGAACAGCAGCAGCGCGGCCATGCCGGACAACGCCAGGATGCCGGTGGTGAACGCCAGGCGCTCGCCGCGGAACGCGAACTGGCGCGGCAGGAAGCCGTCACGGGCAAGGAACGAGGAGAGGCGCGGGAAGTCGGCGAAGCTGGTGTTGGCGGCCAGCACCAGCAGCAGGGCGGTCGACACCTGGGCCAGGATCAGGATGAAGCCGTTGCCGGCGATCTGCCGCACCATCAGGCTGAGCACGGTCTGCTGCTCGTCCGGATCCGGCACGATGCCCAGGGTGGTGGCGAGGTACGCAATGCCCAGGAACAGGACGCCGAAGGTCAACGCGGCCCAGGTCAGGGTGGTGCGGGCGTTCTTCCATTCCGGGGGCTTGAAGGCCGGCACGCCGTCCGAGATCGCCTCCACCCCGGTCAGCGCCACCGCGCCCTGGGAGAACGCGCGCAGGATGATGAACAGCCCCAGCGCCTGGCCGGTCGTCTCCCAGTAGGTGCGCCATTCGGCGGGTGCCTGGAACTGCGCCAACGTGCCGCTCAATGACTGGACCATTCCCCAGCCGATGACGCCCAGCATGACGACGATGTACAGGTACGTGGGCGCCATGAAGATCGAGCCCGACTCGCGAATGCCGCGCAGGTTGCCCAGCATCAGGAGTCCCACCAGCGCGATCGTGATACCGACCTTGTAGGGGACGATCTCGGGCACGATCGAGGTCATGGCCGCCACGCCGGCCGACACCGATACGGCCACCGTGACGACGTAGCCGATGAGCAGCGCCGAAGCCGCCAGGATGCCGATCCGGTCGCCCAGGTTGTCACTGGCCACGATGTAGCTGCTGGCGCCGGTGGGGTACGCGCGGATGGTCTGCCGGTAGCTGACCGTCACGATGGCCAGCATCACGATGATCAGCGCCGCCAGCTGCACGGTCAGGAACAGGGACGCAATGCCGGCGAAGGCCAGCACTCGCATGATCTCCTCGGGGCCGTAGGCCGAGGAGCTGATGTTGTCGCTGCTGAACACGGCCAGCGCCTTGACCTTGGTCAGGCGCTCGTGCTCCTCGTGCTCGCTCGAGATGGGGCGGCCGATGAGGAACGTCCTCAGGCCGCGCATGGCCGCATGCCAGCCGCGGCGATCCAGGATCGTCTTCTCCGAGGCGATCAGGGTCCCTTCGTCGGAGCGCTCGAACTCGTCGTCGAACGGCCGCACGATGCGGACGTAGGAGTCGCCTGGCCGCTTGCCCCGACGCTTCTCGCGGACTTCGAGCAGCGGATCCACCCGGCGGCTGTCAGGCCGTGGGCGTTCCGGCATGTTCCTCTGCATTCGGCGGGTATTGTGCTGCACGCTGCGCGCCACGCGCGAGCGCGCTCCGGGTCAGTGCTGACCGGTGGTGCCCAGGACCCGCATCCGGTGCTCGGTACGCAGGAAGAGCCGCAGGCCCAACAGGACCGTGATCCCCGCGAATGCCACCAGCGCGGCCCACTCCAGGGCGGGCGCCAGCAGCGGCCGCGTGCCCAGCGCGTAGTAGCGCAGCAGGTCCACCGCGTACGTCGTGGGCAGGACGTAGGAGATCGGCTGGACGAAGAGCGGCAGCACGGTGACCGGGAAGGCGACGCCGGACAGCATGGAGAAGGCGAAGCTGGTCGCATCGATCATGAAGTTCGGATCGCGCATCACCATCACGGCCGACGCGATCATGTAGCCGATGCCCACCATGCTGACCGATGCCAGCAGCATCGCGGGCACCGCCGCCAGCAGGGCACCGGCGATGGCGGCACCGAAGAAGATGATTCCCACCGCCACCAGGATTGCGCTGGCCAGCACGGACAGGGTCAGTCCGGAGATGGCACGGCCCAGCACCGTCGTTTCCGGGCGGGTGGGCGTCAGCCACATTGGCTCCAAGGTGCCGGAGTCCATTTCGCGCTTGATGCCGAACGCCATGTCCCAGAAGACGGCGGACACGAGACCGCCGACGACCATGCCCAGGAAGAGGTAGCCCGCCAGGTCGTACGTACCGGCGGATGCCTGCAGTCCGGCGGCCCGCCCGCCGACGTAGAACGTGGCGCCGAGCAGCAGGCTCGGCAGCAGGAATTGGTAGAGCGGCTGCATCACCTCGTTGATGAGCTGCAGCGGATAGCGACGGGCAATCTGCAGCTCCTTGCGTGCGACCGCCCACGCGGCGCGGAGCTCGAGCATCATCGGCCCGGCCTCAGTACTGCGCCAGGCTGCCGCCGCGCCGGGCGAAGCGCTCGGTGCGCCGGAAAGCCACGATGGCGAACCCACACAGGCCGACGCCAAGCGCCAGCAGGATCACGAGGCTTGGTGCCAGCGAGGCCAGGTCGCTGGAGGCAAGCAGCACGCTGCGCAGGTCACCGATGAGGTACGTCGGCGGCAGGGCCAGTGCCACGGCGCGGGCCCACTCGGGCAGGATCACGATCGGGAAGGTCATCCCGCAGAAGACGGTGAACAGGCCGCGCACCACCTGCACCAGCGCGCCCACCTCGCCAAAGCGCAGCACGACCGCGGCGAATAGCGCACCGAGCCCGTAGAGCGCCGGCACCGCCACCAGGATGACACCCGCGGCGCGGAGCGCGGCCAGCGGGGAGATGGACAGGCCGAACAGCAGCACCAGCGCGCCGCCCACCACGGCGAACATCCACAGCGCCCATAGGATCTGGGACACCACCGGGCCGAACAGGATCACGAGGCGGCTGACCGGCGTCATGAACAGCGCCTCCAGCGAGCCCCGCACCTGCTCCTCCCGAAGCGCGGTGCCGGGCCCCCACAGGATCATGCTGATCCACATGTATGCGGCCCAGCCCAGGAACAGGAAACCGGCGATCTCGACGGTCCCGGCCCGCTGTGCGAAGGCATTGACCGCCGCCTGGGAGCCGCCCGCGTACCCTTGGGCCTGGTACACGTAGGCCAGCGGCAGCGCGATCGGCCAGAACAGGAAGCCCAGGAAGCGGCCCGGGTAGCGGCGCAGCAGGCGCCACTCCTTCATTGCCGCCGCGCCGAAGGCGCGCAGGTCGCCGCTCATTCGCGCAGCGCCCGGCCTGTCAGCGAGATGAACACGTCCTCCAGCGTCACCGGCACCACTTCGACGTGCCTGATGGCCGCCGCCTCGGCATGCGCCGCGTCGAAGGCCAGCGGCACGAAATC
>DASSEC010000066.1:0-10480 GCA_035696685.1 Candidatus Limnocylindria bacterium
ATGACGAAACGGTCGAGCAGGCCCGTGTACAGCGCGGCCACTCCCCGGGCAGTGGCCTCGTGGCCCAGTGTGGTGAGCATCCGGTCCGCCGGCCCGCGGATCGCGCGGCCGGCCACGATCCCGCTCACCCCGATCCGCGGCACGCGGGCACGTTCCAGCGCCTCGCGGTAGCCGGGGATGACCAGGATCGGCCCGATGCTGACGAGCGGGTTCGACGGCCCGATCACGATCAGCTCCGCCTCGCCCAGCGCTGCCTCGGCGGCCGGGGACGGACGTGCGCGCTCCGCGCCGTCGAAGCGCAGCCCGCGGACCGCATCGGCCTGGCGGTTCTTGACGAAATAGGTCTGGAAGTCGATCGGCCCGGCATCCGTCTCGATCACCGTGCGGAGGCGGTCGTCGGTGGCGGGCACCACGTGGCTGGCGACCCGTAGCGCCGCCGCCATGGCGGCGGTGGCATCGGTCAGGCTGGCGCCGTCGGCCATCAGGCGGGCGCGGTGGACGTGCGTGGCGAGGTCCGCGTCGCCGACCTGGAACCACGTCTCCTCGCCGAAGCGCTCCAGCATGCCCATGGCCGTGTGCGTATCGCCCGCCACTCCCCAGCCCTGGCCGATATCGGCCAACCCGGCGAGCGTGTACAGGATCGTGTCCAGGTCCGGGCAGACGAGCAGGCCGTGCTGCTCGGTGTCGTCGCCCACGTTGACGATCACGCTCAGCTCGCCCGGGCCGAGCACCTGCTGGAGTCCGTGGGCCAGCTTCGCCCCGCCGGTGCCGCCTGCCAGGAGCACTGCCTTCATGGGCGAACCATAGCCAGTGCGGCGGCCTACGCCTCCAGCAGCGGCTTGACCTCGGTGATCAGCCGCTCCATGGACTCCGCGTCGTAGGGATGCGGGCAGCCCACGCTGAAATGCCGGAACCCGATGCCCAGGTACGGCCGGATTCGGTCCGCGACCTGCTCGGGGGTCCCGATCGGCTGGTCATCCCAGGTCTTCGCCCCGCCGTTGTGGCGGAACGTCTCCTCCAGCACGCGCTGCGCCTCGGCCGGGTCGTCGCGGATGACCACCACGCCGACGCCCACCGTGCGCTCGATCTCGGCGGGATCGCGCCCGACCTCTTCGCAGTGACGCCGCAGCACCTCGTCCTTGTGCTTCACGTTCTCGAAGCCGCCACCGAAGTTGCACCAATCCGCGTACTTCGCCACGGTGCGCAGTGTTCGCTTCTCGCCGCCGCCGCCGATGAGCAGCGGCAGATGCTCCTGGACCGGCGGGGGGTCGTTGCGCACGTCCAGCGTGGCGTAGAACTCCTCGCCGGAGGGCCGCTCCCCGTGGAGCATGCCGCGCATGATGCGCGCGGCCTCGTCCAGCCAGCGCAGCCGTTCCCCCGGCGAGCCGCCGAACTCGATGCCGAACGCGCGGTGCTCCGTCTCGAACCACGCGCCGCCGATTCCCAGGATGGCGCGGCCGCCGCTGACGTGGTCCAGGGTGGTGATCATCTTCGCGACCAGCGCCGGATTGCGGAACGTGTTGGCCCCGACCATCAGGCCGATGCGGGCGCGCTGTGTTGCCTCCGCCCATGCGTTCAGCACCGCGTACGCCTCCAGCATCGGTCCGTCGGGCGAGCCGATGATCGGGTAGAGGTGGTCCCAGGTGAAGATGTCGTCATAGCCGAGCTCATCGGCCCGGATGCCGGCGGCACGCAGATCGACCCATGGCGTGTATTGGTTCCAGCACAGCAGGCCGAGGCGGATGTCAGTCATCTGCCGAAGTCTAGGGCGCCCGGGCGCCGCCCCAGCGGCAGCCGCCAGCGCTCGTGCCAGCGCCCCGCCGCATCCTCGACGATCACCGTCAGCTCGCTGACGAGCGCCTGGAACGGGTGGCCGGCCGACGCCACCGTCCAGACCGCATCCAGCTGGTCGGCATCGGCAGTCTCGACCAGGGTGAGGTGCGCGACCAGGTCGTCACCGTGGATGCCCCCGTAGGGCAGATGGTCCGGCCATTCGGAGGCGAGGTCCGTGGTCAGCTGGAGGAACGAAGACTGCTCGTCCGGGACGAGCCACACCACTTGGTGGCCGCGCTCGAAGCGGGCGAACCGTGCCACGAACGCATCCCGGGCCGTCGCCAGGCGGACGAGCCTCGCATGGACCGCGGGGGTCAGGTCGCCGGCCGCCAGGAACGGAAAGAGGATCGTCACGTGGGGAGGCACGCCGCGACTCGCCATGGGATCCGCGGATACGCGGGCAGCCGACAGGGACGCGGACAGCGGGATGACGACGATGACCGCCGACCGGCCGGGCCCGCGAGCTATCTCACTCGTGCCGGATGACCTTCTCGACGCGCATGCGGATCGTGACGCGCAGCTGGCCGTCGAACCCTTGCGGGTCATCGCCGTAGCGCACCGCCAGGTGCTGGATGTCGGCCAGGGCGCGCTCGCGGTCGTCGTCGAGCTCAACGCGGCCCCGCAGCGCCACCCAGGTGAGATCGTCCTCGAAACAGAGGCTAACCCGTGGGTCGCGACGCAGGTACCGGTCCTTGGCACGACCCACCTTGGTGTTCATCAGGATCGTGTCCGGCTGGTCCGGGTCGAGGTCGAACCACATCACCGACTGGCTGGGCGACCCGTCGGTGGTCAGGACGGCCAGGACGGGGTACCGCGGCTTGGCGATCAGCCACTCGCGCAGGTCATCGGTCATGACCTGCTCGACGGTCAGGGCAGGGTCAGTCAACGGGCGTACTCCTGGATGGTTGTTCGGTCAACCGATGCTAGACCGATGCCGTCCCGAATGCGAAGGCCCGCCGCTCCCGGAGGAGCGACGGGCCGGATTCCTCGATCGCGCGGCCTATCCGCGGCGCAGGCCTACGGGTTCACCCTCGCGATGATGGTGCCCCAGTTGCCGAACAGCGATCGCGTGCCGCCGCAGGTCGTATCTGCCAGCTTGGTCACGGACGGGGTGTCCGAGGGTGCCACACCGATGAGGCGCGGTAGATCCTATCGTGCTCTCGGGTTCGGGGGTGGCAAGACCGCGTTGCGCCTGGCAACGCCCGGGCTGGCCGTAGACTCGGTCGGTGAGCAGCGTGCCGCGCGTCATCCTGTTGAGCATCGGCTCGGAGCTGCTGGCCGGCGAGACGGTTGACACCAATGCCGCCTTCGTGGCCCACCAGCTCGGAGCCCTGGGCCTGGCCGCGGTTGGCGCCCGGCAGCTGCCCGACGATCGCGCCGTGCTGTCAGCGGCGTTCGCCGAGGCCATGGCTGACGCGGACGCACTGCTGGTCACCGGCGGCCTCGGCCCGACGCACGACGACGTGACCCGCGAAGGGCTCGCCGACGCGCTGGGCGAGACGCTGGCGCCGGATGAGGAGCTCGAGGCGGGGCTGCGCGAGCGGTTCAGCGTGCTGGGCCGCATGCCGGAGACGAACCTGCGCCAGGCGCTGCGCATCCCATCGGCCGAGCCGCTGCCGAACCCAATCGGCTCCGCGCCCGGCTGGTGGATTGCCCGCGAGCGCACGGTCGTGGCGCTCATGCCGGGCGTCCCGTCCGAGATGCGCCGCATGTTCACCGAGCAGGTCGCGCCGCGCCTCGCCAGCCGTTTCGGCCGAAGGCCGGTCGCCGTGCGTGTGGTGAAGACCTTCGGAGTCGGTGAATCGGCCGTGGCCGAGCGCGTGGCACCCCTGCTCGAACGTCCCGGCGAGGGCATCACCGCAGGCATCTACGCCCGCGACGACGGCGTCCACCTGCGGTTCGCGACCGCCGGTACCAATGCCGACCTCGACCACGATGTCGCGCAGGCAGACGTCGCGCTCGGCAAGGATGTGTGGGGCCACGACGCCGATGACCTCGCGGCGATCGTGCTGGCGGCGCTCGGCCGGACCGGCGTCCGGTCGATCGCCTCGTGGGAAGCCGATACGGGAGGTGCGCTGCTGAGCCTGCTGGCCGCCGTGCCTGCCGTCGACGGCGCGGCACGCTACGCCGGCGGGGTCCTCGACTCCGGGGCCGCGCCGCAGGCGCCCCTGGCCGATGCCTGCCTGCAGCTATCCCTGCTGCCGCAGGACGCGCAGGGACGCAGCCGGGTGCGCGTGGCGGTGAGCGGCGCCGTCAAGCTGCCGCAGCGCGAGCTGCGGATCCATGGCAGCGGAGACCAGCGTCGGCGGCGCGCCGCCTTCGCCGCGCTCGACGCTGTTCGCCGCGAGCTGGCTGGCCCGTCAGGCGCCGGTCAGTAGGTCAACGGCGTCGGCGTCGCGGCTGGCGCGCTGGAGGCCCCGACCGTGGGCGAGGACGTGCCCGCGCCAGGCGCAGGCTGGCAGGCTGCGGCCAGCAGGAGTATCACCAGCGCGGCGCCGATCGCAGTGATGCGGAGTGTCTTCTTCATGCTGGCTGATACGAGGCGGGCAACCGTGCCGGTTTCCCGGTCTGCATGCTGGCGAGGGTAGTCGGCGCCCACCGCCATCACCACCTTCCGATGAGGTGCACGGCCGCCGGCGCGACTTCGCATGACCACTCGGCGCGCTCGCCGAGGAGGTCGCCGTCCGCCTGGACCGGGAGCGCGCTGCCATCGAGGGTTGCCAGGTGCACCTGGCGGGCACTGATGCCGGCGGCGGCCGGCTCACGTCGCGTCACCCAGCGCAGCGTTTCGAGCGCGAACGACGGCAGCGGGCCGGTGAAGACGCGGAGCGTCAGCCGGCTGCCATCGACCGTCGCTCCCGGGTTGACCAGCAGGCCTCGGCCGAACCAGGGCGTGGTGCCGACCACGGCGAGCTCCATCGGCCCCTCATGGACCACACGGTCATCGGCAGTGACCCGGACGACGGGCCGGCGCACGAGGTCGGGCAGCGACCGAGCCACGGCCGAGGCCCAGCCGACCAGGCGACGCGCACCGGTCTCCGCATAGCGGGCCGCGACGCGCGCATCCCACCCCGCCCCGGCGAAGAGGGCCAGACGGCCGTCCACTCGAACCAGGTCCACGGGACGCGCCGCGCCACGCAGCAGGACCTCCCCGAGCTGCCCCGGATCACGCGGCAGGCGGAGCAGATGCGCCGTCGCGTTGCCGAATCCCGCCGGGATGTAGCCAATGGTCACGTCCTGCCCGGCGAGAACGTTGTAGGCGACCCCCAGGGATCCGTCGCCGCCGGCGACGACGATCGTGCGGTACCCGTCCACCACCGAGCGCATCCAGGCCGCCAGCGCATCCGGGTCGCGGGTGGCGGTCACGTGCAGGTCGGCCTTGAGCAGGACGCGCGCGAGGTCGACCGAGCGCCGCGCCCGCTCGGAGCGAGCGGAGCCGGCGCCCTCGTTGAGCAGGATCGCGGTAGCGGCAGTCACGCCGCCACTCTACGGGAGGGCGGCGAGGGCCTCTCCGGCCTGGGTGTCGTCGCCGGCGGTCACGAACACGAGCAGGTCGCCCGTCGCGTAGAGGTAGATCGTGTTGCCGCCTTGCTGCGGATCGGCGGCCTTCTGGACATCCTTGCCGCCAAGGCTGGCCGGCTGCCAGTCGAGCGGCGTCTTCCGCTCGCGGTCGGTCGCCTCCTTGAACAGGCTCAGCAGGCGGTCGCTCGAGGCGCCCTGGGCGCGGAACAGCAGGACGGCGACCGCGTCACCGACGCCGGTCGTGTCGGCGCCGAGTCCGAGGGCCACGGTCACGTCGTCGGTCGAGACCCCGAGCCCACTGAGGAAGTCCTGGGCCTCCTGCGGCGCGCCGGCCGATCCGACGAACTCCTTGCCGGTCATGGACGCCTTGATGAGCGTGAGATTGCCGATCTTGTCCGGGATCAGGGCCTCCAGGTCCTTGGCATCGGACGGCAGCGACGGGATGGCTACGCCCGAACCCGATGCCACGACGGTCGGCGTCGCAAGCGACAGAGTCGCGCTGTCGGTCGATGAGCCGCAGGCGCTGATCACGATGGCAACGAGTGCCGTCATGGCGCCCGCGATGAATCGGTTCACGATGGAAGAATCCTCGATGCAAGGGCACCGGCCACCGCAGTGACCGCGCTCATGAGGATAGCGAAGCCCCGCCGTGCGGGCGAATCGGGGCGTGGGATGACGCGGGTCTACTTGAGATAGGCGCTGCGCTGCCGCTTCACGAAGCGGCCGTAGCCCTTCTCGCCCTTCCACTCCTCGCCGTCAACCACCACCCGGCCGCGGCTGAGGACGACATCGGCTCCACCGGTGACCTCCCAGCCCTCGTAGCACGAGTAGTCCACGTCCATGTGGTGCGTGCGAGCGCTGATGGTGTGCTTTCGCTGCGGGTCATAGACGACCAGGTCCGCGTCGAGCCCGACCGCCACCGCCCCCTTCTGCGGCAGCCCGAACATCCGCGCCGGCGCGGCCGAGATGACCTCCACCCATCGGTTCGGCGTGAGCCGTCCGCCGACGACTCCGCCGTGATGGAGCAGGTCGACGCGGTTCTCGACGCCAGGCAGGCCGTTCGGGATCTTGCGGAAGTCCCCCTGGCCCAGCTCCTTCTGGCCGTGGAAATCGAATGGGCAGTGGTCGGTGGAGACCACCTGCAAGTCGTCCTTGAGCAGTCCCAGCCAGAGATCCTCCTGGTGGTCGGCCGGGCGCAGCGGCGGGGAGCAGACGAACTTCGATCCCTCGAAGCCGTTGCCCAGGTCCTCCAGCGAGAGGAAGAGGTATTGCGGGCAGGTCTCGGCGAACGCCGGCAGGCCCTCGTCGCGTGCCCGGCGCACCTCGTTCAACGCCTCGCGCGCCGACAGGTGGACGATGTACACGGGCGCGCCCGCCACCTCGGCCAGGCGGATCACCCGGTTGGTGGCCTCGCCCTCCAGGACTGGCGAGCGGGACGTGCCGTGGTAATACGGGTCCGTGTTCCCCGCCGCGAAGTTCTGCCCGGCAACCACGTCGATGGCCAGCCCGTTCTCGGCGTGCATCATGATCAGCCCGCCGTTCCGGGCGGTCTGCTGCATGGCCTGGAAGATCGCCCCGTCATCGCTGAAGAAGACGCCGGGATAGGCGGTGAACAGCTTGAAGGTGGTCACGCCCTCCTCGACCAGCGTGTCCATCTCGGACAGGACATCGTCGCGGACGTCAGAGACGATCATGTGGAAGCCGTAGTCGATGCAGGCGTTGCCGTCGGCCTTCTCGTGCCAGGCGTCAAGGCCCTGGCGCAGCGAGCCGCCGCGGGGCTGGACGGCGAAGTCAACGATCGTGGTGGTGCCACCGAAAGCCGCGGCCCGCGTGCCGGTCTCGAACGTGTCCTTGGCGAAGGTCCCGCCGAAGGGCAGCTCCATGTGGGTGTGCACGTCGATGGCGCCCGGAATCACCCACTTGCCCGATGCGTCAATCGTCTCCTCAGCCGAGGCGTCCAGGTCGGTGCCGATCATGGCGATCGTCTCGCCATCGACCAGCACGTCTGCTCGGGAGGTGGCGTCGGCATTCACGATCGTGCCGTTCTTGATGAGCGTGCGCATGGCCTTCCTCGTGCTCGCTGGTTGCGACAACGCGTGCGCGGATGGGGAGCCGATGGTACCCGCGCGCCGCGCGCGCCGAAAGGGTCATCCGGCCCGACCTGGACCGCTTCGTATTCAGCCCGTGGAGTCCTCGTAGGCCTGCAGCCGGCAAACGAGGGACAGGCCGATGCCGCGGTACACGCCAAAGCCCATCTGCGAGCTCTGCAGGACCCCGAACCGATGGCCGGCATCCGCGCCGGCCTGCAGGGCGGCAAGGCTGACCGCCCGGCCATAGCCCCGCCGGCGCGCATCTTCCGCCACGGCTACCGCATAGAGGCCCGCGGCCGCACCCGCGGTGCACAGCGTGGCGCTGGCCACTGGGCGCCCATCCGCGGAGCGGCCGACGAAATGCTGGAACGGCTGCTGGTCGTCCCAGCCATCGCGGTCGCCGAGACGTTGGAACGCGCCGGCGAAGATGCCGCGCATGCCCAGCGGTTCCAGGACCGTGAGCACGTCCGCGAACTCCGCGGCAGAACGGACTGGCCGCACGGCGAAGTCATCGTGGACCGGCGGCGGTGGGAGGGCATCGAGGTCCATGGCCATCCCTGGCCAGGCCGGCCATGGCTCCATGCCACGCGCCCGCAGCCTGGCGCCGATATCCGCGGGCCGGCTCGCGCGCCACGTCCACCACACGGCCGGCAGCCCACGCGCCCGGAAACGGCCGCGCAGCTCGTCCACGGCGACATCCGCCGTCTCGTCCTCGAGTGCGATGCGCAGCACGCTCGTCGCCCGCGGGTCGTCGTTCGGGCCGCGGAACGCGTGCCACGTCAGGCCGCCCTCATCGTGCAGCTCGCCGTCCCAGGCGGCCGCGACCAGCTGCCAGGTGGCGACGAAGTTGGCCTCGACCGCCCGCGCCGCAGCGCGCCGGTCGAGCGGCGGCGGGCCGCCGGCAATCGGCTCGATCAGGACGCGTGCATCCAGGGCGTGAACGTGATGCCGATCAGCAGGCCCTCGGGGCTCAGCAGTCGCGAGGTGGTCTGGCCCCACGGCTCCTCGTGGGCATCCCGCAGCACGCGGTGCCCGGCCCTGGCCATCTCGGCGACGGCAGGCGCCACCGCGTCCGCGGCCACGAAGCTCACTTTCAAGGCGTTTTCCTCCATTCGCTGCGCGGCAATGGTATCGGCGCCGTGTGGTAGCGTCCGGTCCGTGGACCGGCGCGCGCTGCTCGCGATCCTGCGGATCGGGTTCGCCGGCCTGGCGGTCGCGGCGATCATCACGCAGCTGCTGGACCTGGCCGGCCGTGGTGTCCTCGACCCTGTCAACTTCTTCAGCTACTTCACCATCCAGAGCAACCTGATCGCCGTCGCCGCGCTGCTGTGGACCGTCGCGATCCCGGCGGAGCAGTGGACCCGTGCTCATGACCTGTTCCGCGGCGCGGCCACGACCTACATCACGGTCACGTTCGTGGTCTTCGCGCTGCTCCTCGCCGACACCGATGTCGACACTGCGATCCCGTGGGTCGATCGCGTGCTGCATCGGGTCATCCCGATCGTGCTGATGGCCGACTGGCTGGTCGATCCGCCCCGCGTCGCCATCGGCTTCAGAGCGTCACTGTGGTGGCTCGCCTATCCCGCTGCCTGGACTGCCTACACCCTGGTGCGCGGCGCCCTGGTGGGCAGGTACCCGTATCCGTTCCTGGATCCCGCGAGCGGGGGCTACGGCACGGTGCTCATCTACTGCGTCGCGATCCTGATCGGGATCGTAGTGGTGATCGTTGCCGTCACTCGCATCGGGAATGGCATGCGCGCCCTGCGCTCCTGACGCGACGCATGGTGTTCGCGGCCTGCCTGGCAGTGCCCACGGCGGCGCTGGCCATTGGCCTGGTGAGCGGCGGCGGACATGGGTTCTGGAACGATTTCACCACCTACTGGCTTGCCGGCAAGCTCGTGTGGAATGGCCATTCCCCGTATGACCTGGCCGCGCTCGTCCGCCTCGGCCACGATGAGGGACTCGTCTTCCAGGCCGGCACCGGGTACTCGTATCCGCTCCCGTTTGCGGTCGCCATGGTGCCGTTCGGCTGGCTCCCATTCGGCGCCGCCAGCCTTCTGTTCAGCCTGCTTTCATTGTCCGTCTTCGGAATGTCGGTGACCGCATGGTTGACCGATCCTTGCCTGTTCCACGGCGGACGGCTGGCGACGATTGCCTGCGCCGCGCTCGCGGGCTGCTATCCGCCGGTGGTCGGATCGGTCGTCGTAGGGCAGGCCAATCTGCTCCTGTTCGGGTCGCTTGGCCTCGGCGTGCGACGGCTCGCCGGCACCGATCGGGCCGGCTGGGGAGGCGCTGCGCTCGGGCTCGCCGGCATCGTCAAGGTCGTGCCGCTGGCGCTGATGGTGCCGGCGGCGATCGGAAGGCGGTGGCGGGACGTCGTCGGCATGGTCGCCGTCGCGGTGGGCACCTTCGCGGTCGCCGCGGTGGCTGCCCCGTTCGCCCTGTCAGACATGGGGCGCCTGCTGAGGCTCGGCGAGGTTGATCCGTACTGGACGAACCAGTCCCTGAACGGGTTCGCCTCGCGCCTGGTCATCCCGACGGGCCAGAGCCTGCCCCCGTTCCCAGACGCGAGCGCGGCGCTGATCGCGTGGGGCGCCATGGCCCTGATGGCGGCGGCCACCCTTGGTGCCCTCCTCTGGCGCCGCACTCGGCTGGCGAGCTGGGACGGGTTGGCGCTGGGCATGGGTTTGGCATTGGTCGCGGCCACGGCGGCGGCGCCGAAGGACTCGTTCTGGGACCACGTGCCCGCCTTGATCGGGGCAGGGCTCATGCTTTCGGTCCCGGGCTGGCAGCGTGGCCGGTGGCGCAGGCCGCTCATGGGCTTGCTCGTCGGTTGGTTCGTCCTGGCGCTCGGCCAGGTGGCGGTGGACCAGCTGGATGGCGCCACCGGCGGGAGCGGCGGCCCGGTGAGTGGCTACCTCACCTCGCTCGGGCTCTACGGCCTCGTCATGCTCTGGATGGCGATCGGCCTCGCCCTGGTTTCCCTGCCCGCCGGCGCGCCACTCGCAGGGCGCCACACCCGGAATGCGGTGCAG
>DASSEC010000067.1:0-5115 GCA_035696685.1 Candidatus Limnocylindria bacterium
TTCCTGGGCCAGGCGGGGATCGACTACGAGGCCGACGTCCGGCCGTGGCTCGGCAACCAGCTGGCGGTGGCCGCCTTCAGCGGCGCGACCCTGACCGACGCCCCAAGCGTCCTGCTGGTGGTTGCCGTCAAGGATCGCGCCGCGGCCCAGGCCTCCCTCGGCCACCTGGCGGCGGGGCGTGGGCTGACGCCAGCATCCGCCACGTACCGGGGCCAGCCGATCAGCGTTGATCCTGCGGCAAGCTGGGCGCTTATCCAGGACCAGCTGCTCGTCGCCGGCGACCAAACCACGCTGGAGGCCGCGCTGGACGCAGCAGCGGATCGACGGCCCTCCCTGGCCGATGACGCGGCGTTCAACGCTGCCATGCGGCGCCTGCCGCCGGATCACCTGGCATCGGCGTATCTCAACCTGGCTGCCATTGCGGAAACGGCGGATGCGGCATCTGCGGCGTCGGGCTACGCGACGCTGGCGATGGCACTGATCGCGGAACCGCAGGGCCTGCGGCTGGCCGGCAGCGCGCCGTTCAACCGTGACGCAGCGTCTGGAGACGCGAAGCGTGGCTTCGAGCTTGGCTCGCAGGTCGCGACCGTGCCGGGATGGATGCCGGCCGACACGCAGGCGTCGGTCGTCGTGTTCGGGCTGCACGGCCTGCTGTCGGAGCTCGAACGCGGGCTCGCAACGCAGCCTGCCGCGTCCGATGTCGTGACCACCCTGAACCAGCTCCGCGCCCTGGCCGGCTTCGGGCTGGGCATCAACCTCGACCAGGACGTGCTGCCGCTGCTCGACGGTGAGGCCGGCGTGGCCGTAACTGGCCTGTCGACCGGCGCGCTCCATGGGCAGCTCATCGTGAAGCCCCCGGACCCCGCTGCCGCGAGCGCCACCCTGGATCGCCTGCGAACGGGACTGGAACGCATCGGCGCGTCGGTGAGCGAGCGGCCGGCAGGCGAGGCCACGGTGATCAGCGTCACTGCACCGCAGATCGGTTCGGTTTCGTGGTCAATGTCGAACGGCACCCTCGTCATCGGGCTGACGTATGACGACGTGGCGGCGGCGCTGGCCACGCAGACCGGCGCCGGCTCGCTCGCGGACAGCGCCGACTACAGGTCCGCCTGGCAGCTCGCGGGCGACCGCGGTGGCAACCAGGCCTTCATCGACATCGGCTCCGTGGCCGACCAATCGCCGGACGCCCTTGGCATGACCGGCGACGCACGCGATATCCTGCTGTCCATCAACGCGCTGGGCCTCACGGTCCCGGCGCGTAACGAAACCAGCCAGCTCCGAGCGGCGCTCACCTTGCGTTGAGCATCGGCGCCGCGTCGAGATCAATCCGAGATCCGATACAGGAAGAGGGAACACTTGGCAGTACGAATCCGGCTTACCCGCGTGGGAGCCACGAAGCGGCCCAGCTACCGCGTGGTGGCCATCGACAGCCGCAAGCCGCGCGACGGGCGCTCGCTCGAGATCCTCGGCTACTACGATCCGCTGACGGACCCGGCGACGGTGCAGATCGACGCCGATCGGCTCAATGCCTGGATCGCCAAGGGCGCCCAGCCCTCGGACACGGTTGGCAGGCTCATGCGCCAGGCCGGCATCGGGGCCGATGCGCCCGCAGCCGCGAAGGCGACGCCCCGCGCCAAGCCGGCCGCCAAGACGACGCGCACCCGAAAGGCGCCGGCCAAGGCCGCCGCAACGGCCGAGGAGTGAAGGAGTTCCTCGAGTACGTCGCACGGTCATTGGTCGACAACCCGGATGAGGTGCGGGTCGAGATGGATGAGGACGGCGACGAGGTCTCGCTGGTGCTGCACGTCGAGCAGGCGGACATGGGCCGGGTCATCGGGCGCGATGGGCGCATCGCGAACGCCATCCGCAGCCTGCTGCGCGTGATGGGGACGCGTGATGGACGCCACGTCGAGCTGGAGATCGAGACCGACGAGTGAACGCCTGGCGGTTGCCCGGGTGCTCGGGGCGAAGGGCCTCGCCGGCGGGTTGCGCGTCGAGGTCCTCACCGACCGCGACGACCGCCTGATTCCCGGGTCAGCGCTGCTGTTGGAGGGCGAAGATCAGACCCGGCGCGTGCTCCACGTCGAGCTTGGCGGACGCAGACCGGTGGTGCGCCTGGAAGGCATCGACAGCCGCGACGCGGCCGCCGCGCTGCGGGGACGCCACCTGGAGGTCGAGGCCGATCCGCTGCCGCCCGGGAGCCTGTATTGGCACCAGATCGTCGGCCTCGCCGTGCGGGATGAGGCCGGACGGGAGCTGGGCCGCGTGGTCGAGGTGTTCCGCGCTGGCGAGAACGAGGTGTACCGCGTCGAAGCACGTGACTCGCCGGACCTGCTCCTTCCCGCGCTGCGCGAGTTCATCCGCGATATCGACCTGCAGCACGGCACCATGACCGTCCGGTACGAGGCCGAGGAAGTGCGCTGAGGCGATGCGGATCGATGTCGTGACCCTGTTCCCCGAGCTGTTCGACGCGCCGTTGCGCACGTCCGTCATCGGCCGCGCCGTGGAGCGAGAACTGCTCCAGGTCGAAACGCATGACCTGCGGGAGCACGGCATCGGGCCACACCGCAGCGTGGACGACTACCCGTACGGCGGCGGCGCGGGCATGGTCCTGCGACCGGAGCCGTTGCAGGCGGCCGTCGCTCCACTGCGCGAGGCCGGCGCGCACGTGATCCTGCTCGATCCGGCGGGGGAGCGGCTCACCGACGGGCTCGCCCGGCAGCTGGCTGCGCTGTCGCATCTTGCCCTCGTCTGTGGCCGCTACGAGGGGGTCGATGAGCGTGCCCGCGGGATGGCCGATCGCGAGGTGAGCATCGGCGACTACGTGCTCACCGGAGGCGAACTGCCGGCGCTCGTGCTGATCGACGTGGTGGCGCGCCTGCTGCCTGGCGTCATCGACGACGCCTCGAGCGCGGACGACTCCTTCGCGGGCGGCGTGCTGGAGCATCCGCAGTACACGCGCCCCGAGGTATTCCAGGGGCAGGCAGTGCCCGCTGTGCTGCGCTCCGGCAACCACGGCGAGGTGGATAACTGGCGCCGGCGCGAGTCCCTGCGCCGGACGCTGCAACGCCGGCCGGACCTGCTGGAGAGTGCCCCGCTGAGCGACGTTGACCGGCGCGCGCTGGAGGAGCTGCACCAGGAGCTGGACGCCGAGAGTTGATGATCGGCGCAAGCGCGCCTATACTCCGCCGGTCGCGGCCGAGCAATCGGTCGCGTTCTTCACGCCCGCCGGACGCCGGCGCAGGATTCCCCGATACGCCGCGGCTAAGCCCGCGATAATGAGGTCGCCGCAACATGGACGCCATCAAGGAGCTCGAGCGCGAGCAGCTTCGCACCGACGTTCCCGAGATCGCCGTCGGCGACACGGTTCGCGTGTCGGTGAAGGTAGTCGAGGGCAACCGCGAGCGGATCCAGGTCTTCGAGGGCACCGTCATGCGCATGCGTGGCGGGGGCCTCAACCGTCAGATCACCGTCCGCCGCATCGCCAGTGGCGTGGGCGTGGAGCGGACGTTCATGGTCCACGCTCCCCGGGTCGAGAAGATCGAGGTGGTCCGCCACGGCGTCGCTCGTCGCGCTCAGCTGTACTTCCTCCGCGGTCGGGTCGGCAAGTCCGCCACGCTGCGCGAGCGCCGCTGACCTCATGACCGGTCTCTTCCAGGGATCGGTCGTTCGGCGCCCCGTCCGCCGCCGCAAGCATCGCAAGCCCCGCGACGCGCACATGCGCCATGAGCGCGAGCTGCGCCTAGCCGGCTTCCAGCGCATTGCCGGCATCGACGAGGTCGGCCGTGGCTCGTTGGCGGGACCGGTGGTGGCCGCGGCGGTGGTGCTGCCCCAGCGGCATCGCATCAAGGGTCTCCGCGACAGCAAGGTGCTCGCACGCTCGCGCCGAGAGTCACTCTACGAGCTGATCCTGGATCGTGCCGAGTCCGTTGGCGTCGGCTGCGTGGAGGTCGAGGTCATCGACCGCATCAACATCCTGCAGGCGACCAAGCTGGCCATGGCCGAGGCGCTGCGCCGCATGCCGGAGCAGCCGGACCATTTGGTCATCGATGCCCTGAGCCTGCGCGAGGTGGACCTGCCGCAGCGGCCCATCATCGACGGTGATGCGATCAGCGCGTCCATCGCGGCGGCCAGCATCGTGGCCAAGGTGACCCGCGACCGGATCTGCGCCGAGTTCGACAGCCGCTACCCGGCGTATGGCTTCGCGCGGAACAAGGGCTATGGCACCCGCCATCACGTGGAGGCGCTCCTGAACGAGGGCCCGTGCGAATGGCATCGGCGCTCGTTCGCGCCGCTGAGGACGTTGCTGGCCGGTGAGCAGCTGAGCCTGGACCTGCTGCTCGAAGAGGCGCTCCTGACCGAACGCGCGCTCCTGGGCGAGGAGGATCTCGACCCGAGCGAGGACACGGACGAAGAGCTCGCGCTCCAGGACTGAGCGATGCGCCCGCCAGTCGGCGAGCGCCCATCCCGCTGCTCGCCTCCCCAGGGGAGCGGATCCACGCCGAATATCCAGCACGCGCTCGGCCTGCGCGCGGAGCAGGCCACCGCACAGTGGCTGTCGGGGAGCGGCTGGCAAATCCTCGAGCGACGATGGCGGGTACGCGCCGGGGAGCTGGACCTCGTCTGCCGGGATCCGGACGGCGCGCTGGTCGCCGTCGAGGTAAAGCTGCGGCGGACGAGCCGGGCCGGCCGAGCGGTCGAGGCCATTGACCGGCGACGCCTGTCGCGACTCCGAGCCAGCCTGGTCGCCTATGCACAGGGATCCGCGCGACGCTGGCCAGCGCTCAGGGTGGACCTGGTGACGGTCGAGCCGGATGGCGACGCGTGGCGTCTGCGACGGCTGGTCGCCATTGACGCGTGGTGAGCGACCGCTCCCGGACGCTAGCGGCGGAACATCGCTTCGAGGATGAGGATCGAATCGATGTACGGACGCGACACCGGGTAGATGCCGTAGCGGTCCGTCCCGGCCTGGCCCTGGTAGTAGGCGGCCAGGGCCAGCGCGCGGCTGCCGCCGTAACGGTGAAGGTAGTGCCGCAGCAGGGCCACTCCGGCTCGGATGTTGCTTCGCGCGGACCAGAGGTTCACCGGCTGGCCGAGCATGGTCGCGGCCACCCA
>DASSEC010000068.1:0-3599 GCA_035696685.1 Candidatus Limnocylindria bacterium
GCCGAGTACGGCGAGCCGCACCTGGTCGGGTCGCACGCAGCGGCGCGCAACCCGCAGCAGATCCTCCGGCGTGACCGCCTCCAGCCGCTCGATCACCTCCTCCACGGTGAGGATGCGCGGCAGCAGGCTCTCGCCCGTGCCGAGCCAGGCGGCAACGGCAGCGGTGTCCTCCATGCGCAGCTCGAGCCGGCCACGGGTATAGGCGCGGGCGCGCTGCAGCTCCGCCTCGCTGATGGGCTCATGCACCACACGCTCCAGCTGCTCCAGGATCGCCTGCACCACGGCGGCGGAGTGGTCCGGGTCGAAGCCCGCGTGCACCCCGAACGTGCCGCAGTCGGCGTACGTGGCCGAAAAGGTCGAAACGTCATACGCCAGCGAGCGACGCTCTCGCAGCTCAAGGAAGAGCCGGCTGCTCATGCCGTCGCCCAGGACTGCGCCCAACAGGTCGAGCGCCCAGCGATCCGGATCGTCTCGGGCCACACCGGGCATACCCAGACAGAGGTTGCCCTGTGCCAGGCGCCGATAGGCCACGCGGACCGATCCCGGCTCGCCGGGCTCCGGCGCCGGCGTCATGATCCCGGCGGGCTCCCCGGCACCGATCCCGTCCAGCCACGGCAGCTCCTGTTCGAACCAGCTGCTGGCAGTCTTCAGCACGTCCTGGTGGCGCACGGCGCCGGCCACCGCCAGCACCAGGTGCCGTGCCTGATACCAGCGTCGCCAGTGGCCGATCACGCCCTCCCGCGTCGCGCGGCGCACCGATCGCGGCGTGCCGGCGATCTCGCGGCCAAGCGCATGGCTGCCGAACAGGAGCTCGTCGAAGAGGGTGAAGACGTGATCGCCGGGCGAGTCCTCGTACATCCGAATCTCGTCGATGATCACCGGCTTCTCGGCCGACAGGTCGCGCTGCCGCAGCAGCGGGCGCAGCACCAGCTCGGAGACGACCTGCATCCCGCGGCTGGTGGCCTCGGCCGGCACCTTCGAGCTGTACACCGTGAGCTCTCGGTCGGTCGAGGCGTTCACGGCGCCGCCGCAGCCCTCCACGGCCTCGGATAGCTCCCCGGCGACGGGGAACGCGGCGGTGCCCTTGAAGACGAGGTGCTCGAGCAGGTGGGAGACGCCGGCGCGCGATGCATCCTCATGTCGCGAGCCCACGCCCGCGAACAGCCCCACTGCCACCGAGCGGGCACCGGGCATGTGGCTGGTCACGACCCGCAGGCCATTGGGCAGGACGGTCCGCTCGAATGCGAGCCCGCCGGCCAGCGAGGTGGCCGCGCCGCGTCGTGGCGCCGCCAGGCCGGACGCCACGCTAGGCGTCCTCGTCCTCATCGGCGGCATCGGACGACATCATCAGCTCCATCTGGATGAAGCGCAGGTCACGTGCCAGCTCCTCGGCGTTGCGGGGCAGTGGCCGTCCGTTCGTGCTCTCCTGGCCATCCTCCAGGCGCGAGCCGCCCGCCGCGAACTCGAGGACCACCCGTTCCGAGCCGATGACCAGCGTATAGACGAGCAGCTGCTCGGACGTGGTGTCGAACTGCAGGTAGTCGAACGAGTCGAGGTTGAGGCAGATGGCCAGCGGGGTGAAGTAGCTGGCGACGTCCGGATGGTCGACCACGATGCGCTCCACCCAGCCGGTCCCGCTGCTGGTCACCGTGTTGCCGCGGAAGTACGTATAGGTGACGGTCTGCTTCAGCAGCGGGCGCAGGATGTTGTAGACATCGCTCTTGTTGGTGACGACGCCGGTGTTGATGTAAAGCTTGGCACGCGCGTCGGTCATGGGTCGCGGCGGAGTCTACACCCGGCGGACGGCGCGAAATCGGCTGTTACCATCTGGCGCGTGACGCTGCTGGCGGCCGATGTCGGCAACTCGAACGTGAGCCTGGGCCTCTTCGCCGAGGGCAGGCTGATCGGCTCCTGGCGCACGACCACCCGGCCCGACGCGACTCCCGACGAGGTCGGCGCCACCGTCCGGGAGATGCTCGCCCTGGATGGCCACCAGCTGGCCGATGTCGAGGCACTGGCCATCGCCTCGGTGGTCCCGCCATTGACGACCACCTTCATGCGCTTCGCGCAGCGCCGCCTGGGACATCGGGCGGCAGTCATCGACGCCGCCGCCCTCAGCGGCAGCCTGGTCATCGACATCGAGCGGCCGGCCGAGGCCGGGGCGGACCGGCTCTGCAACGCGCTGGCGGCCGGCGTCGAGTTCGGGGGGCCGGCGATCGTGGTGGACCTGGGCACCAGCACGAACTTCGACCTGGTCGACGCGAAGGGCGCCTACATCGGGGGCGCCATCGCGCCGGGGCTGGGCCTGTCGCTCGAGGCGCTGGTTGGGCATGCCAGCAAGCTGCCGCGCATCGAGCTGCGGCGACCGGCACGGGCGATCGGCACGAATACCGTGCACGCCATGCAGAGCGGCACGGTGCTGGGCTACATCGGCCTCGTGTCCGGACTGCTGACGGCGCTGCGCAGCGAGCTGGCAGAGCGCTCGCCCACAGAGAGCCGTGTGACCGTCATCGCGACCGGCGGGTACACCCAGGAGCCGTGGCTCAAGGACGTGCCGGGCATCGACGCCATCGAGCCGGACCTCACCCTGCGCGGCATCTGGTACGCGTGGGATCGGATCCGCACCGCGGCGGCCCAGGCCGCTGCCGATGCGGCCGCGACCGAGGCCAGCGAGCAGGGAGCATCGGCATGAACGAGAGCCGCGGGCCGCTGGCCGGTCGCCGCATCGTCGTGGGCGTGACCGGCAGCATCGCCGCGTACAAGGCGGTTGCCCTGGTCCGCCTGCTGGCCGAACGCGGCGCGATCGTGGACGTGGCCATGACCCCCGCCGCCGCGCGCTTCGTGGCGCCACTGACCTTCAGCTCCCTCACCCACCGCCCCGTCGTGGACGACGTGATGGCACTGGACGCCGACCAGCAGATCGCCCACGTTGAGCTGGCCGAGGGAGCGGACGCGGTCGTCATTGCGCCGGCGACCGCCAACGTCATCGCAGAGCTCGCCGCCGGCCTTGTGCCCGATGCCGTGACCGCGGTCGTCTGCGCCAGCCGCGCGCCGGTGGTGCTGGCGCCGGCCATGGACGCGGGGATGTGGACCAACGCCGCCACGCAGCGGAACGTGGAGACGCTGCGCTCGTTCGGTCACTTCTTCGTGGAGCCGGAGGTCGGCGCGCTCGCGTCCGGGCTGACGGGCGTGGGGCGCCTGGCGGAGCCGGCCACCATCGTCGAGGCGGTGGAGCGCCTCTTCGCCCGCTCCGGTGACCTGGACGGACTGCACGTCGTGGTCAGCGCCGGTGGTACGCGTGAACCGCTCGACCCCGTGCGGTTCATCGGCAACCGCAGCAGCGGCAAGATGGGCGTGGTCATCGCCGAGGCTGCGCGCGACCGCGGCGCCAGCGTGACCCTCATCGCCGGCGCCATGA
This sequence comes from Candidatus Limnocylindria bacterium, assembly GCA_035696685.1. Taxonomy (GTDB): domain Bacteria; phylum Chloroflexota; class Limnocylindria; order QHBO01; family QHBO01; genus DASSCW01. Next base: position 3,419 of record DASSEC010000068.1, read on the forward strand.
GCGCGACAGCGCCGCGTGGCGTGACCGTCGTGGACGCCACCACCGCCGCAGCCATGCGCGAGGCCGTGCTGCGCGCGGCGCCGGCGGCCGACATCCTGGTGATGGCCGCCGCCGTGGCCGATTTCGCCCCCAAGCGCCCATCGGCTCGCAAGATCAAGCGCGACTCCGGCCTGCAGGTGGA
>DASSEC010000069.1:0-4162 GCA_035696685.1 Candidatus Limnocylindria bacterium
CGGCGCGCGTCGGTCCTGGACGAGCGGAAGGCGCAACCGCTGGCCACCATCGGCTCGAGCACCGGCGATCGCCTCGACGTGCGCAAGACCTACAAGCTGTACATCGGCGGGCAGTTCCCGCGCACCGAGTCGGGCCGCGCGTACGAGGTGTTCGACGCGAAAGGACGGCCGCTGGCCAATGCCTGCCGCGGGACGCGGAAGGATATCCGGGACGCCGTCCGGGCCGCCCGAACCGCATTCCCGGGCTGGGCCGCGCGCACCGCCTTCAACCGCAGCCAGATCCTGTACCGCATCGCCGAGCTGATGGAGGGCCGGCGCGACCAGTTCATCGCCGAGGTGGTGGCGGCCGAGGGGGTTGGCCGGCAGCGCGCCGCGCGGCTGGTGAACGCGGCCATCGACCGCTGGGTCTGGTACGCGGGCTGGGCCGATAAGTACACGCAGACACTTGGCACCGTGAACCCGGTGAACGGCAGCTACTTCAACTTCAGCGTGCCGGAGCCAACCGGCGTGGTGGGGATGATCGCCCCGGAGGGCTCGAGCCTGCTGGGCCTGGTCAGCCGGCTGGCGCCCATCATCGTGTCGGGGAACGCCGCGGTGGTCATTGCCTCCGAGTCGCGCCCGCTGCCCGCGGTCACCCTCACCGAGGTCCTGGCCACGTCGGACGTGCCGGGCGGTGTGGTGAACCTCATCACGGGCATGCGCGGGGAGCTGGTCCACCACCTGGCCGGCCACATGGACGTCAACGCGCTGGACGCCTACGGGCTGGATCCGTCCCAGGCAGCCGCGGTCGAGGACCTGGCCGTCGAGAACGTGAAGCGCCTGGTCCGGCCGGCCGCCGCGGACAGCGCGGTCGACTGGTTGAGCGACCAGGCCCAGTCCCCGTACCTCATCGGCGAGTTCGTGGAGGTCAAGACGGTCTGGCATCCCATCGGCTCATGAGCCGATGTGCTCCAGTCATAGCTGCAGCACCAGGCGCGCGATCTCGAAGTAGATGATCAGTCCCGTGCCGTCCACCAGGGTGCTGATGAACGGCGCGGAGACCACGGCCGGGTCCACGCCCAGCCGGCGCAGGACCAGCGGCAGCGCTGCCGCCACGGTGGCCGACCATGCGGAGATGGCAACCACCGTGGCCGCCACGACCAGGCCGACGTTGGTGGGCACGCCCAGGAAGAGCGCCTGTCCGAAGCCCACCACGCCCATCACGGCGCCCATGATCAGCCCGACGCGAAGCTCCCTGAACACGATCCAGCCCACGTCCCGCAAGGACACTTCGCCGATGGCCATGGCCCGCACGATCAGCGTGACGGTCTGCGAGCCGATGTTGCCGCCAGTGCCGATCAGCATCGGGATGAAGAAGCCCAGCGCCACCACCGCGCTCAGCTCGCTCGCGAAGCCACGCAGCACCATGCCGGTGTAGGCCTCCGCCAGGAACAGGACCAACAGCCACACGACGCGCTTGCGGACGAGGAGCGGCACCGTGGAGAAGCGGTATGGCTGGTTCAGCGGCTGCGAGCCGCCGAGCCGCTCGATGTCCTCGGTGGCCTCTGCCTGCAGGACGTCCGCCACGTCGTCCTCGGTGATGATCCCCAGCAACCGATCGTCGTCGTCGACCACCGGGATGGCCAGCAGGTTGCGGTCGGTGAGGAGGCGCGCTGCCACTTCCTGGTCGGCGGTGGCGCGCACCCGGACGGTGGTGGGTGCCATCAGCTCGCTGACCAGCGTGCCCGCATGGCTCAGCAGGAGCCGATAGAGCGAGAGGACGCCGAGCAGCCGCCGCTGGTCGTCGACGACGTAGACGTAGTTCACCGTTTCGGCCTGGTCGACGAGCTGGCGGATGGCAGCGATGGCCTCGGTGGCAGTTGCGTTGCGGGTCACCGCCACGAAGGCGGGCGTCATGATGCCGCCGGCCGAATCGCCGGCGTAGCCGCTCAGCTCACGAATCTCGGCGGCCTCGGATGGCCGCATCCGGACGAGGATCTCGTCGGCGTCCCGGGCGGGGAGCTGCTCGACGATGTCGGCGGCATCATCGGGGTCGATGTCCTCCAGCAGCCGCGCCGCCTCCGGCGCCGCCAGCGAGCGCAGGATCCGAGCCGCCTCGGACGGAGGCAGCTCTTCCAGGAGCGAGGGGATCTCGTCGTCCGGCAGCCATTGCAGCAGGACCGCGACCTCGGCGGGCTCGAGCTGCGGCACGAGGTCCGCCCACTCGGCCGGCCCCACGCGCTCCGCGAGGCCGGCCACGCCCTCGCGCTCACGCTCGCGGATGAGCTCCTGCACCTCGGTGAGCAGCTCCGCCGTCTGCGCGGAGGTCATTTGATCAACGGCGGCCGGAGACCGCCGCCCCATCGGCAACTCGTCAGGATCATGTCGACCACCCTGTTCGGTGCGCGACGTGCTCGTCGCGCTGGAGCCCGCGCCGGTGGTCGAGGGGGAATCGGCTAGGCGATGAGCCCCGTGCTCAGCCCACGGCGCGCGCGTCTACTGGAGCCTGCGTCCACGATGGATCGCGCCGCCTCGCTGTGGATTCCGTCCCGCCCGGCAAACGGCAGGTGCCGCCGAGCCGCGGGTGATTCTATGCGCGGTCCGTCGCGACGGGAACCCCTGAATTCCGGGCCTTCGCCCGCGCGCGATGCCGCGCCACCTTGGCCTGGTTGCCGCAGGTCCGCATGTCGCACCACCGTCGTCGTCCGGCTGGGGAGCGGTCCACGAAGATCCAGCGGCAGCCTTCGTTCGCGCACACGCGCAGCCGATCGGGCGCATCCTCGGCCAGGAAGTGAGCGAACGAGCCCGCGATCGCGGCTCGTGCCTGGTCGAGGCGGTCGCCGACCTGGCTGACCTCGTACTTGGCGCCGTCGCGGCCGCGTCGCAGTTGGTGGTAGTGCAGGCCGTGTCGCAGGATGTGGTTCAGCTGCGTGACCGCGGCGTCGCTCGGCTCGCCATCTCGCATGAGGTCGGCGGCCACGTCGTGAAGGACGTCGCGCAGCCGCCGAAAGCGTTCCATGCGCCTGGCGTCTTCGTCCGGGTCCCGGCGCATATGCCCGGCTTCCGTTGCTCGGCCGCGGGCGCTGATCAGGCCCTGGTCGCGCAGCCACCGCAGCAGCGCCTCCCCATCGGGAAGGTCGTCCTGTGGCAGCCCCCGGGTATGTGAGAGCGTGTTGGCGAAGGCGACGAAGAGCTCGTCGGACTCACGCGGTTCGATGTCCTGGTCGTGCTTGAGTACCATTGGTGTAACCAGTATAACGCCCTTGACAAGTTACTACTACCTGCTACACTACGCATGTAACCAATAGAACCTCGCATACAAGTTACTGAAACGGAGGCAACAGATGAGCCGAGGAGCTACGTACCTTGGCCTGCTGGCCACGCTTCGGTCGGAAGAGCTGCTGAGAGAGGCAGAGCGACGCCACCGGTCCACCGACGTGATCCGTCGGCGTCGCGGGCGCTCGCTCACCAGCCGAATCCGCCAGGCGTTCGGCAGGAACTAGGCCCAGCCACTCAATCACACGAATGGCCCGATCCCGGACAGGGGTCGGGCCACTCGCTTGCTCCTAGAATTCACCGATGCCTCGACCGCGCGCGATCACGCGCTCCGACGACGCACTCCTCTCGAACGCCGAGCTCTCGCGAATCTTCCGCGACATCGGCGACATGCTCGAGATCATGGGCGAGGTGGTGTACAAGGCCGTCGCCTACCGGCGCGTGGCCGACGCCATCGAGCGCTACCCCGAGGACGTTGCCTCGCTCTACCGTCGCGGCACGCCGCCGAAGCTGCCGGGGGCCGGGCCCGCGCTCTCCGCGAAGCTGGCCGAGCTGTCGACCACGGGCAGCCTGGCGTATCACGACAAGCTCCGCGCCCAGGTGCCCCAAGGCCTGCTGGACATGCTCCGCATCTCCGGCGTCGGCCCGCGCACGGTCAAGCTGCTGCACGAGGAGCGCGGCATCGACTCCGTGGCGGCCTTGCGCACCGCCGCCAGCGATGGGCTGCTGCGTGGGGTGAAGGGCCTCTCCGCGCGCACCGAACAGAACATCCTGGCCGGCATCGCGCACCTCGATCGCAAGATCAGTCGCGTCCTGCTGCACGAGGCTGACGAGATGATCGCCGGCCTGCTGGCCCAGCTGCGCGACGTGGCGGGCGTGGTCCAGATCGAGCCGGCCGGCTCGCTGC
>DASSEC010000070.1:0-16809 GCA_035696685.1 Candidatus Limnocylindria bacterium
CACGCTGATGACGGTGAAGTCATCCGCGCGCCGGGCAATCACCGCACGGACAGCCGGCCCGCCGGAGGTCGCCACGACGTTGCTCGCACCCGGCTGCACGGCGAAGTTCACGCCGGTGTAGTAGGTCTGGCCCGATGCGGAATCGGGCTCGAACGAGGTCGCCACCGCGTCGACGGTGACGTGGACTCGGTGCAGGTCAGGCTCGACCACGTACTGCGTCCTGGCCAGCACCACCAGGCCACCCTGGGCTGCCTCGGCCGCGACCGGCGCCCACGCGAGCAGGATGGCCCCGGACGCGAGGACGGCAGCTGCCAGGCGGCGCGGCGAGGTGCGGGCGGGGGTTCGGGCGGGCATCGGTACGGCAGTATGCCGGACAGCAAAACGCCCGCTCCGGGTGACGGAGCGGGCGTCTGGTTGCGTCTGGGTCGGCTAGGCGCTCTTCGCCAGCGCGTCCAGGCCGAAGGCCGTCTCCAGCTGCTCGGCCGGGCGGAAGCCCACGGCCGCGCGCGGCGGCTGGCCAGGGGCGAAGTAGGCAACCGTGGGGATGCTCATGATCCCGTAGTGCATGGCGGTATGCGGGTTCGCGTCCACGTCGAGCTTCATGACCTCGACGCTGCCGGCGTACTTCTCGGCGAGCTTGTCAATCTCGGGCGCAACCAGGCGACATGGTCCGCACCAGGCGGCCCAGAAGTCGACGATCACCGGCTTCTCGCTGTTGAGCACGAGCTCCTCGAAGTTGGCGTCGGTCACTTCACGTGCGTTCGACATCGGTTCTGAATGGATCCTTTCTGTAAGCGCCGACCCTACTGGGCGACCTTCTGCAAGAGCCGATACACCTCGAGGACGTCCGGGTCCGCGAGCCGATAGAACACGGTGTTGCCCTCACGTCGGCTGGCCACGATGCCCGCGCTGCGCAGCACCGCGAGGTGCTGGCTCATGTTCGGGACCTGGCAACCGACATCACGCGACAGCTCGCTGACCGATCGTTCTCCGTCGGCCAGGCGCTCGACGACGCAGAGCCGCTTGGCATCGGCCAGTGCCCTGGCCAACGCGGCACTGCGATCGCGAATCGTGTCGCTGGTGAGGACCGCTTCCATCGATCCGATTATGTCACTGATTGCGCAAATACGCAACTACTAAGTTGCGAAACGCGGGTGGCGGATTGCGACAGGCTAGGTGTCGCGGGCTGAGCTCAGGATCGGCGCATGAGCATTCAGATGACCTGCCCCTGGTGCCAGGACGAGGCCGAGTTCGTGGTGGACGAGGCGGACGAGGAGCTCGTCTGCGGCGCCTGCGCCATGCGACTGGCCTTCGCCCCGGACCCCGTCGTCACCTACGAGCTGCTGTACGCAGCGGCCGCCTGAATCGCCACGCCGGCCACGGCGCTCCCCGCGTGGGCCGGCGTGCGGACGAATGGCCCGCCGGTCTCGCCCGGCGGGCCATTCACATCCGGGTTGGAGCGACTAGATCCGAGCAGGGCCCGACCTCGTGCGGCGCCAGGCGACCGTTCCAATCGTGCCAGCGGCCACTGCCAGCGCCGCCAGGAAGGCAATCACCATCAGCAGTGCCGGCTGGACCCCGGTCATTCCACTGGTGCCCGCTGCGGGCGCGGCAGCTGCTCCGCCCACGGTGATCGGCGCGAAGTTGACCGGGACGATCTCCAGGTCGTGGCGGATGTCCAGCGTCCAGCTGCCAGACACGGGAACGGTGAGGTCAGCGGTCCAGTGCCCCTTCGTGCCGGAAGCTCGCGCGTCGGCGGTCACGCGCTGACCGGTCTCGTCGTTGACGAGCATGACCAGCGGCTGTCCCCAGTCGACCGGCGTCACGCCATGCTGCAGCAGTGTGAAGCTCACGACCACGGTGCCGCCGGCGCCCGGATCGGGCGGCTGCTGGTCCAGCGTGGCGCTTGCCCAGCCGCCGGCGAAGGCTGTCGAGGCAAGGATCATGGTGAGCAGGCCGGCCGCTGCTGCGGCGGTCGTACGGACGCGTGCGGTAGGTGCCATCGGCTCCACTCCGTGCTTGGTAGGTGCCGTGACTACCCCGCGCTCGCCGTCGCGGTTCCCGACCCGCCTCTCAACTCGGCCGGCAGCGGTACCCCCAGACTCGTGAGCAGGTGCGTCACCGTCCGCCCGTCACGCATGCGCAGCCCTTCGGCCGTACGCGGCCGATGCCGATCCTCCGGCAGCAGCACCAGCTCGACCTGGCGCCCCACGGCCTGCAGGGCAGCGACCAGACGCACGGAGTGGCGCAGGTGGACGTTCTCATCGATCGCTCCGTGGATGAGGAGCAGCGACTCCGGCAGCTCGGCCGCTCGGGGCAGCGGGCTCGAGCGCCGGTATGCCTCAGGGTCGGCATTCGGGTTCCCCAGGTAGCGCTCGGTGTACGCGGTGTCGTAGCCGGCCTGGTCGGTCACCGGTGCCACTGCGACGCCCGCCGTGAAGAGGTCAGGCCGCTGGATGAGGCACATCAGGGTCATGAAGCCGCCGTAGCTCGTGCCGGTGATCACCACCCGGCTCGCGTCGATCTCGCCCGCCTCCGCCAGCTGCCGTACGGCGGCAGCCTGATCGGCCACCTCCACGGACCCCAGGTGGCCAGCGATCGCGCCCTCGAACGCCAGGCCGCGGTTGGCGGCGCCGCGGTTGTCGACGACGAGCACCGCCACCCCGCACTGGGCAAGGTAGTGGTGCAGCCCTTCCTGGCTCACGAACCATGACCGCGTTACATACTGGAGATGGGGGCCGCCGTACACCCACACGACGCATGGCGGGGGCGTGGCGACGGGCTCCGCCGGCCGGTACAGGGCGGCGTCCAGCACACTCGAACCATCACCGGCTGCCAGCCGGAACAGGGCCGGCGCCCGGATGCCCATCGACTCCGCGTTTTCGCTGGCGTGGTGGAGAACGATTGACGGCTCCCGACCGCGATGCCGCAGCACCACCTGTGGTGAATTCTCGTTCGTCGACCAGGTGTCGACCCAGCGCGAACCGGCGGGGCTGGCGACAGCCCCGTGCCAGCCCTCCTCGACGGTGAGCCGCTCGGGCTTCGCCACCGGAGCCGCTGGGTCCAGCGGGGCGGCATACAGGTGGCGCTCCACGGAGCCGTCGGCGGTGCCGATGAACAGCACCTCGCTGCGCTTCTCGTCGACATGCACGACCTGCGTGACCATCCACTCGCCGGCCGTGAGCGTGGGTCCCTGGTGACCATCGGCGTCACGCAGCTCGAGATGCCGGTAGCCGCTGCGCTCGGTGGAGCGCAGGATCCGACCATCGGCCAGGACCCGGGTATCCACGTCGAGATTGATCCACGGGCTGGCCGTCTCGACCCACAGCTCCTGGGGCGCGCCGGACGGCGTCACCCGGATCCAGCGCAGGGACCGCTGGTCCCGCGGCAGGACGGCGACCAGCCAGCCGCCGGCTGGCTCCGCGACCACGCGCGCCAGATATCCATCGCCGATTCCCAGCGGCACCTCCGTCCCGCCGTCAGTGGCGCCGGCCGCGATCACCCTGAGGCTCACGTGGGCGTTCGGCCCGCCGGCGAAGGGATACCGATGCTCCTCGTGCTCAGGCCGCTCGGCCCCCAGGTGGGCGATCATGAACGGCGGCACGTTTCGCTCATCGACGTGGGCGTAGGCGAGCGCGGAGCCGTCGTGACTCCACCACATGCCGTCGAAGCGGTCGAGCTCCTCGGCGGCGGCATAGTCGGCCAGTCCGTTGAAGACGCCAGGCTCGGCGTCATCGGTCACGCGCCGACGCTGCGTTCCATCGAGCTCCGCGATCCAGACGTCCCCATCGACGACGTAGGCGACGCGGCTGCCGTCGGGCGCGATGGCCGCCGCGAAGGCCCCGTCGATGCCAGGCAGCGCCTGCGCCCGATCGCCGTCACGTGAAATCAACAGCTGGCCATCCAGCGGGACGAGAATCGTCGACCGCGCCGCCTGTGGAGCCCACGCGTAGTCGGTCACGCCCAGCTCGCTGGTCCGCGTGCGCTCACGGCGCAGGTGCTCCTCCAGCGACAGCGACGCCTCATCCTGCGTGTCAGGCACCGGCTCGGCGATGACGCGTCGCTCGTTCGAGCGCAGGTCGTGCCACCACAGCGAACGAACGAGCGTGCCCTCCTCGCTGTAGAGGTAGGTCAGCGCGTCTCCGTCGGGGCTGAACTGGATGGATGCCGGAACGGCCGTGCCGGGGTAGGGGAGATGCGAGATGTCGTCGAGCGTCAGGCGACGAGCCACGAGCGCGTCAGCGCTCCTCGATCTCGATGGTATCGATCCGGTCGCCGGGATCCCGGTCGCGGCCAGGATCCCGCACGCGGATCGAGCGGAGGACGTCCAGGCCCTCGGTCACGCGCCCGAACACGGAATGGCGGTCGTCGAGGTGGGGCGTGGCATCGAACGTGATGAAGAACTGGCTGCCGTTCGTGCCCGGTCCCGCGTTGGCCATGGAGAGCACGCCCGGACCGTCGTGGCGCAGCTCGGGGTGGAACTCGTCTCCGAACTGATAGCCCGGACCGCCACTGCCGGTGCCGGTGGGATCCCCGCCCTGGGCCATGAAGCCGGAGATCACGCGGTGAAAGGTGGTGCCGTCGTAGAAGCCGGCGCGGGCCAGATTGATGAAGTTCTCTACCGTGAGCGGCGCCTTGTCGGCGTACAGCTCGGCGACGATCTCGCCGCGCTCGGTCTTGAAATGGGCGCGGTACGACTTCGAGGTGTCGAGCGCGCCGGAAGGCGGCATCGGTCGGTCGGGCATCGGTCCTCCGGATGGGATGTGGGAGGACCGATGCTACCGGAGCGACGGCCGCCGCGCCTCAGTGCTCGATGTCGAACACGAGCCGCGACGGGTTGTCGAGCGTCAGCACCCGGACGCACGACGTGCCTTGCAGGCCGAAGTACCAGGTGCTGACCGCCTCGAAGTCGCCGCCCTCGATCAGCTCGCTCAGCTTGGCGAAGCCAGGCGTGAAGTCGGTCTTGGTGAACATCATGTGGCCGGACAGATCCACCCGACTGGCGTCCGGCATCACCAGGCTCCAGAAGCTGTTGCCATCCACGTCCAGCTCGTTTCCGCTCCCGTCCTGGAGAAGCGGCGGCGTGACTTCGTCGAGCGTGAAGGCAGGAACGCCCTCCGCGAACTCGAACACGACCCGGTCGTAACCCGCGTGCGTGCCCACCCGCACGTCGACCAGCTGAGCCCGTTCGACGGTGGCCGTGCCGGTGACCGGGAAGTCGCAGGAGAAGGCGCCCAGGTCGTCTGTCGGTTCGGCGCTGGGCAGGTTGCTGGCCGAAGCGGCGACAGTTGGCGTAGTGGCTGAGCTGGCCGAGGCCGTCGGGGTCGACGTCTCGCCGGTGCCCGGCGTCGCTCCACGGCAGGCGGCGAGTGCCATGACGAGGCCGATGGCGATGATCCCCGGAATGTGGCGACGGAGCGAAGCTGGCTGGGCGCTGTTCACGGACCGTGTCTCCTGGTCTTGTGCGAATCTTCCGGCGCTTGCCGGAGCACTTCCCAGACGCGGCAACACCCCCTCCGTGTTACGCCTCCGCGGCGTCGATGCGCTCTTGCAGAAGGCGTTGCTCTGCTGGGTTGTCGGTCAGCACCAGCGCACGGCGATCCGCCTCGAGGGCCTCAGCGCCACGATCGAGCCGCCGCAGCAGCTCACCTCGCGCGGCGTGGAACAGGTGATAACCAGCCAACCGATCGCCCAACGGGTCCATTGCCGCGAGCCCGGCGGCTGGCCCTAGCTGCTCGGCCAGGGCCAGCGCTCGGTTCAACGCCACGACCGGTGAGGGTTGCATCGCGTAGAGCCGGTCGTAGAGGGCCACGATCTCGTCCCAGTCCGTGGCGCCATAGCTCGGCGCGGTGGCATGTACTGCGACGATTGCCGCCTGCAGCTGGTAAGGGCCGGCCCGGCCGAGGCGCAGCGCGCGCTCCAGCAGGCGGCTGGCGTCCGTGATCGCCGGCGCGTCCCACAAGCGCCGATCCTGGTCCTGGATCAGGACGATTGAGCCGCCGGCGGAGAAACGGGCTCGCGCGCGGGCGAGGTGCAGACGCATGAGGGCCAGCAGGCCCATGGGCTCGGGCTCGTCCGGCATCAGCCGCACCAGCAGGGAAGTCAGCCACTCCGCGTCGCGGGCGAGGTCGCGCCGCTCGGCGGCATCGCCGGCGCTGGCCAGGTAGCCCTCGTTGAAGACGAGGTAGAGCACTGACAGCACCTCACCCAGGCGCGGCGGCAGCTCTGCCAGCTCGGGAACGCGGTAGGGGATGGCGGCATCGCGGATCTTGCGCTTGGCGCGCACGATCCTCTGCGCGATGGTCGCTTCGGGCACCAGGAAGGCACGCGCTACGGAGCGCGTGTCGAGTCCGCCCACGGTGCGGAGGGTGAGCGCCACCTGCGCCTCGCGGCTGAGTGCCGGGTGGCAGCAGGTGAAGAGCAGGCGCAGGCGGTCATCGGCCTCCATCGGCCCACCAGTCGCAATCGGCGCATCCATGCGCGTGACCTCGGCGCTGAGCAGGGCCAGCCGCTCGCGGTAGCGTGCCTGGCGGCGCAGCCGATCCACCGCCCGCCGTCGGGCCGTGGTCATCAGCCACGCGCCGGGATTGTCGGGGACACCGTCGCGCGGCCAGTGCTCCAGGGCGGCGACGGCGGCGTCCTGCACCAGCTCCTCGGCGACGTCCCAGTCACCGATGATCCTGACCAGCGATCCGGTCAGGCGGACGCGCTCCTCTCGCAGGACCGCCTCCAGCGAGGCGTCGACGCCAGGCCGCTCAGCCAAGGTCTGTCAGCTCGCGTCCTCGACGACGGGCCGGATCTCCAACCAGTCGGGTGCCGGCCAGCCGGACACGAGGCGGATGGCCGCATCGAGGTCCGGCACATCGATGAGCGCGTAGCCGCCCACGGCTTCTTTGCCCTCGACGAAGGGACCATCGGTGACGGTCGTGCTGGCATCGCGGGCAATCCGGACGGTGGTCGCGGTTTCGGCCGGCTGCAGCTGGTACCCGTCCAGGATTACGCCCGCCTTCTCCTGGTCGTTCCACCACGTGCCGATTTTCTGGTAGAGGGCTCGCTGCTCCTCCGCGTCCAGGTGGTCCCAGCCATCGGCCGTGCTGCCGATGAGCACCATGTATTTCATGACCCGATACCTCCGCATCCGGCGTGACCGCCCGGTCACGCTCATTCTGACGACGATTCGCCATGCGCGGAATCGACGGGCATATCGGCGGCGGATGGGTAGCCGCCGGGTCGGCCACAATGGGGGCCATGCCCGATCGCGATCGCGCGCCATCCACACTGTCGATGGTCCTGGCCCTGGGCACGGTCTACGTGGTGTGGGGCTCTACGTACCTGGCGATCGCGTACGTGGTCGAGACGTTGCCGCCCTTGCTCGCCGCGTCCGTGCGCTTCCTGATCGCCGGCGCGGCACTCATGGCCTTCGTCGTGGCGCAGCATGCCTGGCGCCGATCGCGCGGGGCCTCGACCACCCTGCCCTTTCCGCGAGCGGTGGAATGGCGCACCGCCGCGATCGTCGGCGCCTTGCTGCTGCTGGGCGGCAACGGCCTCGTCTCGCTGGCCGAGCTGCGCATCCCCTCCGGCATCGCGGCGGTGATGATCGCCACCGTCCCGATCTGGATGAGCCTGTTCGAAGCGGTGCTCACGCGGCGGGCGCCGAGCGCGCTGGCGATCGGCGGCATCGCGGTCGGGCTCATCGGTGCGGTGATCCTGCTCCTGCCATCCGAGGGCCTGGACTCGCTCGACCCCGTCGGCGTGGGCATGGTGGCGGTCAGCGCCATGGCCTGGGCGACCGGCTCGCTGTACGCCCGCCGCGGGCCGCTGCCGCGCAACGCCCTGCTGGGGACCGGCATGGAGCAGCTGGCGGGCGGCGTCGTGCTGGGGGTCGTGGCCGTGGCCATAGGCGAGCCGGGCCGCCTGGTGATGTCCCAGGTATCGGGCGCCTCCTTGCTGGGGGTGGCCTACCTCATCGTCTTCGGCTCGCTGGCGGCGTTCACGGCCTACGTGTGGCTGCTGAACCACGTGCCGGTGACGACCGTGGCCACCTACGCCTATGTGAATCCGGTGGTCGCGGTGGGCCTGGGCCTGGTGTTCCGCAACGAGCCGCTGACACCGCGAACGCTGCTGGCGGCAGGGCTGATCATCGGCGCTGTGGTGGCCATGGTCAGCGGGCGACCGCGCCAGGCCGAGGAGACCGGGCCGGCGCCGGAGGCAGCGGCGCTCGATCGCGCAGACGACGCGGCCTGATGGAGATCGCGGTCGACTGCCGGCAGGCCGATGACGGCTGGCGGTGCGACGTCACCGTCGGCAGCGACCCAGGAGCGACCTCGCACGTCGTGACCGTCAACGCTCCGACGATGGAGCGACTGGGATCGGCCGATGCAGACCCGACGCGGCTGGTGGCCGAATCCTTTCGCTACCTGCTCGAGCAGGAGCCGCGCGAGTCCATCCTGCGCACCTTCGACCTGACGGTGATCGGCCGCTACTTCCCTGCCTGGGAAGAGGAGATCGGCCAGCGACTCGCCGGCGGCTGACGTCCCGCGGATCAGGAGGCGGGGTCGAACTCCGAGTACTTGAAGATCCGCTGCAGGACATAGCGGCCGTCGCCCTGCGGGTCGAGCAGGCTCGGGCGGGCATGGAGGTACATCACATATGGCCGCAGCCGGACGTTCACCAGCCGCGTTCCGCTGAACGAGAGATCCAGGATCACGCCCTCGTCGACCTCCTGCCACCATCGCTGCCCGAACATGTAATTGCCCGGGCAGGCCAGCACCACGTTCGGTCCCTTCGGTCCATTCCGCACCAGCATCGGGCCGGCGACGTGGGTGCCTGCGCCGATGACGTGGTCGCAGCCAGCCTTGTCGAACCAGCCGAGCTGCTGGCGCTGCAATGGCCAAAGGTCGTCGTGGTACTCGGCGCCGCCCCACCACTGCGGACTGCAGATGACGAGGTTGGCGCCGCCGTCACGGGCCAGCCGCACCGCCCGGTTCACATTCTCCTGGGTGATCCATGGCACGCCGGGCGTCACGGAGTCCGCCCGCGCCACGCCGTAGACGTCGTTCCAGGCAACGATGGCGACCTTCAGGCCCGCGACGTCCACGAAGGCCGGCTGGATGGCCTGGCGCAGGTTCATGCCGAGGCCCGTATGCGGCATGTGGTGCTTGTCCAGCAAACGCAGGGTTGACTCGATGCCGCTCACGCCCGCGTCGCTCATGTGGTTGGCGGCCAGGTAGACGGCATCCAGGCCGAGCTTGCGCTTCCACTGCACGACCACTGCTTCCGGCACTGTGAACACCAGTGCGGAGCCGGTCTGCTGGCGCCAGCCCGCGTCAGGCACGATCGGGCACTCGTGATCCGCGATGGCCAGGTCGGAGCGCTTGAGGACGCTCGGGGTGGCGCCATCGTTGCCGGTCGCGGTCGAGGGCACGGTGTAGTACGGCGGCTGGTCCGAGGGGTCCACCGGGGCAGGCGCCGTGTACTTCGCCGTGCCGCCGTTGAACACCCATCCCCAGCCCAGGCCGTTGACGACTGCCTGGTCGGCGACGAGGGGGCTCGAGCAGAGGCTGCCGATGTCAGTCATGGTCCAGACCTTCGCGGCGTCGTATGCGAACCACGCCGGATCGAGCTGGGCCGATCCGTCAGCCGCGGGCGATCCGCGCAGCGGGTAGTCCAGCGCACGGGACTTGCTGTCGCCGAACAGGTCCGGCCCGAACAGGCCGAACGGGCCGTCGCCGGCAATCGAGAGGACCTTGGTCGCCGGTACGACCAGGCCCGCCGGCAGCAACGCGACCTGCTGCTGATGCTTCTGCAGGTATCGGCCGATGCGGTTGGCAGGACGGCAGGCGGCGCCGGTGCTGACCTCGGGCTGCTGGATCACGACACCGCAGGGCATGACCAGGCGGCCGCGGCTCGCCAGCGAGGCAACCTCGTCGAGGCCGATGGTTGACTTCAGGTTGGTCATCCCGGTGACGACCGCCAGGGGGAAGTCCGCGGGCACCGCGGGCGGGCTGGATGGCGGCGTGGCGGAGGGCGTGCCCGACGGCGTCCCGGCCGCTGATTGGCTGGTTGATGGCAATGTGCCGGAAGACGAGGGCTGCGGGCTGGGATTCAGGCTGATGCAGCCGGCCAGCACCGAGACCAGGACGACGAGCGAAGCGCCCCGGGCGACGGGAGTGATGCGCACGGCGCTATCGTAGGTGGCCGGAGGCCGCAGGGTGGGTCAGTTCAAGTGATGAGCCGCAACCGGGGGCCCGGAGTTGCGCCACGCACGCGCCTGGCGTTGGCGGGGCTGGCGGTGGTCGCGGTGCTGCTGGCCGTCTCGGCGAGCTCGCCGAGCGGCGTCTCCGCCACGACCGACGATCCGCCGCCATGCAAGCTTGCCAACTGGTTCACGGTGCCGCGCGGCTATGACGACTGGAGCCATACCCTGGTCGACTGGCAACTCCGCGTGGAGTGGAACTACAAGCCGCCGGACCTGGTTCCGGTGAGCGAGGCGGGGATCCCGGGAGGCGGATTCCTGCGCAAGGTGACCATCAGGGACACGCGCGCGATGGGCGAAGCCTCGCGGGCGGCTGGCGCAGGCATCGGCATCTGGAGCCCCTACCGTAGCTTCAAGTACCAGGTCCAGATCTTCAACGATTACGTAGCGCTGGACGGTTACCGCGACGCGATCACCTACTCGATGCGGCCGGGGCACTCGGAGCATCAGCTGGGCCTGGGTGTCGACTTCATGTCGGCCGGCGGCGGCAGCCCACTACCAGGCGACTGGGGCCAGACGCCGGCGGGTCGTTGGATGCGCGAGAACTCGTGGAAGTACGGCTGGGTCAACAGCTATCCGCTGGGTGACAACGGCGAGCTCTTCAACCCGCGGACGTGCTTCCACTACGAGCCCTGGCACTACCGCTACCTCGGCCGGGCGATGGCGCGCAAGGTCCACGACTCGGGGCTGACCATCCGCGAGTACCTGTGGAAGCACTACGTGATGGTGGATCCCGTCACGGGCCAAGCCCTGGCGACCCCGACCCCCACGCCGTCCCCGACACCCGCCGCGACGCCGACTCCAACGCCGCCGGCCTCGACGACCGGGGCATCCTCCGCGGCCATCAGTGCGACGTCGGCGGCGTCGCCGGCGCCGTCGTTCGGCGATGGCCCGTTGGGTCTGGACCCGCTGGTCGTAGTCGCCGTGGCTGCTGCGGTAGTGGTGCTCGCGTCGCTCGCCCTGGCCGCCGCCAGGCGCGGCGGCTCCGGGGAATAGCAGGACGGCGGACGCATCGGTCTACAATCGTCGGCCCATGACCGAACCCCGCGAGGCTGAACGGACGAACGGCGCCATCGGCTTCGGGCGCGGCATTTCGGACGACCACAAGGATGGGATCCGCTGGGTCGATTACTCGAACATCAGCTGGAACCCGGTCTTCTGCAAGCGCTGCGACATCTGCGTGGACATCTGCCCCAAGGACACGCTGGTGCTTCGCAACGACGCGATCATCGAGGAGGAGAACTGCATCCTCTGCGGACTGTGCGAGCGCTACTGCCCGGACCTGGCGATCGAGATGATCCCAGCCGCGGTGGCCGCCCACGAGACGAAGGCGCAGTAGCGGGCCCATGACCCGTCGGCTGACGCAGGGGAATGAGGCCGTGTTCCGCGGCGCAATTGCGGCGGGCGCCAATTACTACGCCGGCTATCCCATCAGCCCGTCGACCGAGATCCTGAACATCGCCTCCGGCTGGGCGGCGGAGCACCCGGAGTTCCGCTTTCTCCAGGCGGAGGACGAGATCGCCAGCGCCAACGCCATCATCGGCGCGTCGCTGGCAGGTGCGAAGTCCTTCACCGCCACCAGCGGCCCGGGCTTCAGCCTCATGCAGGAGGCGGTCGGCTACGCGCAGAAGGTGGGCGTGGCCTGCGTCTTCGTGGACGTGCAGCGCGTGGGGCCGGCCACCGGCATGCCCACCATGCCGGGCCAGGGCGACATCATGCAGGTGCGCTACGGCAGCACCGGGGACTACACGCCCATTGCCTTCTACCCCAACGGCGTGGAGGAGGCATTCCGGGTGGCGGTCCTTGCCTTCAACGCCGCGGAGGAGTCGCGGAGCCCGGTCGTGATCCTGTCCGACACGTTCATCGCCCATCTGAACGAGGTGGTGGACCTGGACGAGCTGGCAGCGGGCCTCACCGTGGCGGAGCGCACGACGGCACCGCTCGGCAAGCACCAGCCAGCCAGCCCGCGTTTCTTCGCGGGCGTGCTCATGTACGAGTCAGGGCCGAATGCCGGCGAGCCGGCAACGGCCGACGCGGACGAGTACCTGCGCCAGTTCTACGCCGCCAAGCATCGGCACCTGGAGGTGGCGCAGCGCTACGCCCTGTACGAGCACGGCTGGAACGTCGACGCCAAGGTGCTGGTGATCTGCTACGGGATCGTCAGCCGCGTGGCGGCGCCGCTGGCGCCGGACTACGCCCTGTTCCGGCCGATCCGCATCCACCCGGTGCTGGCCGACGAGCTGCGCAGCGTCGCCGAGCGCTACGAGCAGGTCGTGTGCATCGAGGCCAATGACGGACAGTACGCCGACCTGGCCGAGCTGGCGCTGGGTCGGGAGGTGAAGCGCGTGCCGCTCCTGGGCGGCCGCATCTCCCTGGAGGCGGTGCGTGACGGACTCGAACGCGTGCTGGCCGGCGGGCCGGCCGAACCCCCGATCCCACCGGCCCCAACCGAGGCGCACCCCCGCTCGCCGCTGGGAGTCGGCTGATGGCCGAGGCGCCGATGGCCGAGCTGGGCTACAAGGAGCACCTCAAGCTCGACCTGTTCCCGACCATCTGGTGCCCCGGCTGCGGGATCGGCACGATCATGCTGCAGCTGGCCATGGTCCTCGACGAAATGGGCCTGGACGAGACGAACACGATCATCGTGACCGGCATCGGCTGCACCGGCCGCATGGGCGGCTACATGAAGTACGAGTCGGTCTACACGCTCCACGGCCGCACGCTGCCGGTGGCCGAGGCGATCAAGACCGTCCGGCCGGAGATGAACGTCATCGTGGTGGCAGGCGACGGCGACACCGCATCCATCGGCGGCAACCACCTCATCCACGCCATCCGCCGCAACGCGCACCTGACGGTGCTGTGCAACAACAACGAGATCTACGGGCTGACCGGCGGACAGACGGGACCCACCACGCCCACTGGGACTAAGACGCTTTCGAGCCCGGCGGGCAACCCGAACACGCCCATCAACCTGCAGGGCCTGGTGCGCTCGTCGCCGCACTCGCTGTATGCCAAGACGACGGTGTACCACCAGCTCCACATGCGCAACGTGATCCGTGAGGCGATCGAGCATCCGGGGTTCGCCTTCGTGGACATCACCAGCCAGTGCATCGAGAACAATGGGCGGCGCATCGGCTTCGCCAGCGCGAATGACATGCTCACGTTCTACCGCAAGACCTACAAGCGGGCGGCGAAGGACGCCGAACGGCTCAACCCGTTCGAGATCGGCATCCTCTACCCCCAGGCCGATGGCACCGCGGCTGCCAACGGCAACGGCGCCTCGGTGACGGCGGTGCCCGAGCGGCCCGCCGAACTCCCGGCGCAACCCGCGGGGCCGATGAAGGCGACTGCCGAGCCCGTGGCGGCCGAGGGTGGGGCGGCTCCAACGAGTGACGACGACAAGGCGCGCAAGCGCGCCGAATCCCAGGAGCGTGCGGCGTTGATGGCGCAGCTGCCGGCCGAGGTGAAGCTGCAGATCGCCCGCAAGGAGCTGACGATGGTGGAGGCGCTGAGCGCGGCGGGCATCGAGATTCCCGAGTTCCTGCGCACCGGCGCCAGCGCGCCGGCGGGCGCGCCCGTGGCCGGTGGCGAGGTGGAGATCAGCGCCAGCGGTCGCGATCCGGGGACGGAGGCGCAGCCGACGGAGCTGGACGCGCAGAAGGCAGAGGCGGTCGCTGAGCAGCGTGACCTGGTGGGCGGCGCGCCGGGCGGCGATCCACAGCCCGCGGCGCCTCGAGCGGCCGAAGATGCCGCGTCGCCAATGGACGCCGCCGAGGCGCGCAAGGCCGAGGCGCAGCGCAAGCTGGCCCTGATGCAGAAGCTGCCGTCCGACCTGAAGCTGCGGGTCGCCAAGCGCGAGCTCGCCCTGGAGGAGGCGCTGCGCGAGGCCGGCGTGGAGTCCGACGCGTGACCACCGCGATCGCGCTGGACGGGGTTGGCGGGCAGGGCGTGCGCGTGATCGCCGGCGTGCTGGGCGCGCTGCTGGCCCGGATGGGCAAGCAGGTCACGGTCCTGTTCGACTACGACTCCAGCGTTCGCGGCTCGATGTCCGACGCGTTCGTGATCTTCGACGACGACCCGATCGCCAACCCGGTAGTCGAGGAGGCGGACATCATGCTGAAGCTCGCCGACAAGGGGCACCTGCGCATCCATGGCCGCAAGGTAGTCACCGACCTGGGGCTCAACGTCCCCGGCGCTGAGGAGATCCCGTTCGCCTCGCTCGGCAGCGAGCACTTCGGCAAGGAGCTGTTCGGCAACATGATCGCGCTGGGTCGCCTGCTGCGGCTGGCGGAGATCGAGTTCAACGAGCCGGCGATTCGCGACTCGCTGCCGCGACGCTTCCAAGACGAGAACGTGGCCGCGGTGCGCTTCGGCTACGAGCTCAGCGACGAGGACATCGCCCGCCTGGCGGCCGCCGCGCCGCCGAGCCGATTCGAGATGAACGACGCCGCCACGGCGCCGTTCCACCGCGAGACAGGGATCGCCACCGGCGGCCAGATGGCCGTGGCCGGCGACGTGGGGGAGTCCGGCTAGCTCGCGACCGGCAGGGCGGCGAGCGCCTCCAGCGCCGCGTCCAGGGCGCGCGCCTCCTCGTCGGTGAGCGATCGCATCGGCGCTCGCATGGCCGGCGTCACCGGGACTCCGCGACGTCCGAGGACGTGCTTGGCAGCGGCGATGAACGGCTGCGCCTCCATGGCGTCGCGAAGGGCGCGCAGTCGCGACTCCGCCTCGGCGTCCGGCTGGTCCAACGCCTGGCGCACGACATCGGGAAAGGCGGCCGCCAGGCCCGAGACGGATCCCACCGCCCCGCGCGCCATCGCCGGGGGCAGCAATGGCTCGGAGCCGATGAGTACCGGCAGCCCCAGGTCCAGGTAGGGCTCGACCTTCGCGAACGGCGCCTCGCTCACCTTCAACCCGGCCAGGTTCCTTGCTCCGGCGGCCACCCGCTCGACCACCGCCGTCGGCACCGGATAGCCGCTGCGACCGGCGAAGGCGTAGATGAAGAACGGCAGCGGGGCGCACGCGGCGGCCGCGGCCAGGAAGTGCGCGGTCAGCGCAGCGTCGTCGAGCGAGAAGTAGGGCGGCGGAATGACCGCCACGCCATCGGCTCCGACCTCGGCCGCGTGCGCGGCCAGCGCCGTCGTGTCGCGGGTCGACTGCGCACCGGCATGGATGATCAACCGGCCCCGAACCGCGGCTCGGAAGGCGACCGCCAGACGCTGCCGCTCCTCGATGGAGAGGAGGATGCCTTCGCCGGTGGTGCCGCAGGCAAAGGCGCCATCTGCTCCGTGGCCGGACAGGAAGGACCACATCGGCCAGACCGCATCCTCGTCCAGCCCGTCGCCGTCCGGCGTCAATGGCGTGACGGTGGCGACGATGAGCGGCGCGTGATCGAACTCCCAGGGCAGGCTGGCCATGCGCGAAGCGTAGCGCCTCGGGCCGCCGACCTTGTCCACGACGGCGCTCGACGGTAGGCTGCCCGCCACCATGACCATGGCCGCCACCCGACCGAGCCTGGATCTCGCCACCATCCGCCGCGCGCCGAAGGTGTTGCTGCATGACCACCTGGACGGCGGGCTGCGACCCCGGACGGTGATCGAGCTGGCGGAGCAGACGGGCTATCGTGACCTGCCGACCACCGACCCTGACGAGCTCGGTCGCTGGTTCACCCTGGGCGCCGACCGTAAGTCGCTGGAGCTGTACCTGGAGGGCTTCCGGCACACCGTCGCGGTGATGCAGACCGCCGCCGCCATCGAGCGCGTATCTGCCGAGTGCGTGGAGGACCTGGCGGCCGACGGGGTCGTCTACGCCGAGATCCGCATGGCGCCGGAGCTGCTGACCGATGGCGGGCTGAGCCTGGACGACGCGGTGCTCGCCATGCTGGCCGGCCTGCGCACTGGGGCGGCTGGGAAGCCCATCACCGTGGGCCTGATCCTGACCGCCATGCGTCAGGCCGCGCGGTCCGTGGAGATTGCCGAGCTGGCGGTGCGGCACCGCGACGCCGGTGTGCTGGGATTCGACATTGCCGGTCCCGAGGCCGGCTACCCGCCGACGCGCCACTTGGACGCGTTCCACCTCATCGCCCGCGAGAACTTTCACTTCACCATCCATGCCGGCGAGGGATTCGGCTTGCCCAGCATCTGGGAGGCGCTCCAGCTGTGCGGCGCCGAGCGGCTGGGTCACGGGGTCCGGATCGTGGATGACATCACGACCCGACCCGACGGCCGCGTGACGCTGGGCCGGCTGGCGGCCTACGTGCGCGATCGTCGCATCCCGCTGGAGATGTGCCCCACCTCGAACGTCCACACCGGCGCGGCGCCGAGCATCGCCGAGCACCCGTTCGGGCTGCTGCGCCGCCTCCGCTTCCGGGTGACCGTCAATACCGACAACCGGCTGATGAGCGGCATCACCCTGTCCAGCGAGCTGGCGGCGCTGTCCGACGCATTCGGCCTGGGCCTGGACGACCTCGAGTGGCTGACGCTCAACGGCATGAAGTCGGCCTTCCTGCCCTTCGATGGGCGGCTGCGGATCATCAACGAGCAGATCAAGCCCGG